>CAYYSS010000350.1:0-3311 GCA_964474325.1 uncultured Nitrospirota bacterium | reverse complement strand
CGTCCGGCTGGCTACCGGGAAAGACTCGACGGAACAGGTAATCGAGCAGGCCGTGGGGCACATCCGCCGGGCAGTCGAAGAGCTTCGCACCGGGTGAGGTCCGGCCGTGGGCCTTAACGATACATTTCGCCGTTATCTGCGCGGGGGGCGCGCCGAAACACCACAGCTTGACCCGGCGAAGATCGTAGAATTCCGCGAGAGTCTTCTATCCCACGGGCTTTCCGAAAACACGGTCGATGAAATCATTCTGGAGCTTTCGAGAAAAAAGAGTTCGCCCTTTCCCGGGTGGCTCGGCCCGGCCGTGGTCGGCGGGGTCGTAACGGCGGGACTGGTTATCGCCGTCGGCCTGTTTCGCCTGCAACCGTCGCCGGTCCCGCCGGGGTCTCCCGGTATAACGGTTACGGATCAGAAACCCGCAGCAGCGCCGGAAAGGCCTGCGCCCGCCCTGCCCCCGGAGATTGAACCGGTAACCGCGGCGGCTCCGGCAGGGCCCTCGACCGGTCGTGACGAGATACCTCTGACAGCGGCCGCCCCGGAGAAACCCTCAAAACCGGAACCGCCGGCCGTTGAGCCGGCCGTTGAATCGCCCGAACCGGCACCGGCAATGGAGACTCAGACTCCCATAGTCGGGGATACGGCAACAGCCGTGTACGCCATTCAACTTGGCGCCTTCAGCCAGCGTAAGGCGTTGAACGAGACACGGCGCGCACTGAAACGGGCGGGATATGAGCCCTACGAAGTCCCGCCGCCGGATCCGGGAGGACTTACGCGGCTCATGGTAGGTCGGTTTTCGACCCGCAAAGAAGCCGACCGGGTAAATGCCGAACTCCGAAAAAAGACAAACCTCGATTCATTTATCGTGACCCGTTGATTCTCCGCCCCCATTTTCCGGCAGCAACGGTCTTTTCCCGACCCGCGTTGCTTGTGACTGCCTGGATTGTCTTTACGGTCATCGGCGTCCCTGCGAGGGCCGACGCCGGCGAGATACTCGAGCAACGGGGTTCGTACCGCGAGGGGACCTACGCAAACGACGTAAAGGCGGAAATAAACGCGCCCACGGATTCCGTCTATTTACTCCTTACGGATTACGACGGCTACACCGCCCTGAACCCCGGAATAACCGAAAGTACAGTCCTGAACGTGACGGGGGAGACGACAACGGTAAGGTTTTCGTACCGCGCCTGCATCCTGATCTTCTGCCGCACCATGAAGTATACGATGGATTTCTCGGGGTACCGGGGCGGGCCGGTAACGGGCACGATTCTTCCGGCCGTGAGTGATTTTTCCTACGGATTCGTCCGCTGGACGTTACGGCCCCACGGCGACCGGTCGCAGGTTCACGTAACCTCGGAATTCCGCCCAAAATTCTGGGTTCCGCCGCTTATCGGTCCGTACCTCGTGAAACGGAAACTCCTCGAAGAGGTCACGACCACCATCAGGGGTCTGGAGAAGCTTTCCCGTCAACGGGGAAATGCGGGATAAGGTCATCGTCATGGAAGATCGACTGGAACCGAAGAAGCGGCGCACGGGTAACCGCCACATCCTTATTGCGGGCGCGCCACGGTCAATATCGACGATTTTTTCTTTGAAACGGGCCGGGCCCGATACCGGAACCTGGTATATCGGGTGCATTTCGAACGCGTGCCGCTGAGCCTTCTGCCCTTTCACATCTCCACGGGCAAAAACGTGGGGCTCCTCGTGGTAATAACACTGGACAAACGGGAGACCCCGGTACTCGTAACCACGGTCCACACCTGCGGATGTTATCTCGCTCCTTTTCCTACGGAGTTTACGCCCCCCGCCGCCCTGCGGCGGGGGCAGGATTTCGTGCCGGTCCTGGAATGAACGTTCCGTGACGTCTACCGGAGGAACGCCGGACCCGTTCGCCGTTTCAGGAGTGAGGTGGCCGTGCGTATTTACTTGATTCCACCGGCCCCTTTTCGGGAAGACTTTTGCAACGTTAAGGGTTACCGCACGATAATATGCTCGAAACGCACGTCCCCGATGACCACCGTGACCTTGCCGCCCCGTTTCACAAAACGCCCGGGATTAGCGAACAGGATGGTAAACACCCGGCCGGTTTTCGGGTCCGGCGACCACTGGCGCATGGAACCGATCTTGGGCGGCGTGGGGACCCGGAGTTTTGCCCCGGTTTTTTCATCGAGTAAAAAGACGTCCGCCTTCTTATCGAACACCGGCCGGGCCCGTTCCGGGTCAAGCAGGCGGTAACGAAAATCAAGCATATAACCGGCGGCCGTAACCTCCAGGGACAGGACTTCCACACCCCACTGCTCATAAACCGTGGCAGTCGGTTCCCGTTCAACCCGTTCGGCCGCATTTCCGTGTGCCGACGAAACGAAAAGGAGAAGAAGGGAACCGATAAGTCGGAACAACAAGCCGGGCGCCGGCCGGTTCGGACGCGGAAACGTACTTGACGGTACGTTGATCACCCGAATCAAGCGCAACGCAGAAGCCGCAGTACTTTCCGGTTCCGCAGGAGAAGGACCATGAGAAGTCCGGGGTACCCCCCCCATACTCCTATTGAATTGTAATACCATTTATGATCGCAACGCCTTGGGAGACGGCAAGCGATCCCTGAATCGTCGTGCCGACGGCGCCCACCGTACTGTGGTCGCAGACGTACCCGCCCGCAAACGTAAGGGTTTTCGTCGGCTGATTCATATCGAAAACCTCCGCCATGATCCCTCCGTGGATCTTCACGATGTCGAAGGGAGCGGCCGCGTTCGCGGCGGCAAAGGCCAGCGACGCATGGGTTGTCCCCGCGTCGATCTTCGCCGGCAGCTCGTAAACGCACGTATCCGTACCATTTACAATCCCGTCGCCGTCCGCATCCCGGGTAACATCCAGGAATTCGGCCGTTACGTTCTTTGCCGCATCCATCGTCAGGGAACAGCCGGGGGAACCCGTGCAGTCACCGGTCCACCTGCCAAAGAGCCAGCCCGTCCACGGAGTGGCGGAAAGGGAAAGGGCCGCGTCCTGGTTATAGGTCCCGGAACAGGTGGTTCCGCAGTCGATACCCCCGGGTATACCGGCGGAAGTTACCGTGCCGTTTCCCGTTGTTGCCACATTGAGCTGATACGTCGTGGCGGACTGGACCTCGAGATACGCCAGGGTACCACCGCCCGGGGAGTCGGCCAGGGTAAGGGGCATGATCCGATCGAAAAGGCGGGGATACCCCGCAACCGTGGGCACTACCAGGGCGTCCTTCGTCTTGAGCGCAGGCAGGTTAATCGAATACTGATCGCTCGAAGCGGGTAAAAGACGGCCGTCCTGGGCCATGAGGCCCACGC
>CAYYSS010000349.1:0-3320 GCA_964474325.1 uncultured Nitrospirota bacterium | reverse complement strand
AGATGCTTTGCTCGTTGCCGTTGCGGCCGTCCGCCCAGACGACCAGGTAGGCATCGACCCCGGTACCGTAGACGATGTCACACCGTCCTTTGTCGCCGGGCGCGGTGCTGACGGGGAGATTACCCCCCACAAGTCCCCCGGCCCCGCTGACCCTCTGCCCGTAGACGTCCCGCTTCTCGTTACGCGTATCCTGCCAGATGACGACGTACTCGTTGCGTACCCTGCCGTGGGCGACCCGGGCGTTATGCGTCGTCCCGCTGCTGGCGCTGATAAGGAAATTCCCGCCGAGGAGTGCCCCTGAAGACGCGAGGCGCTGTCCCCAGACCCGCCAGAGCCCGTCGGTAAAGGCGGTCCAGACGATCAGGTATTCGTTCGACACCCGATTGTACGCCAGGTGGGAAAGCCCTTCGTTATTGGTCGCCGTATCCCGTGAGACCAGGACTGAACTTCCCCGCAATTGACCGTCCGGGCCGAGACGCTGGGCGTAGATATCGTAGCCGGCCCCGGCCGAGCGTATCTCCTGCCAGATTACGAGAAACTCGTCGTCCGTGCCGTTGTAAACGATCTGGGGATCGCCGTTTAAGGCCCCGACGCCGGCAACCATAAAGGCCGGGCCGGCCATGGCGCCGGTCGACGCGATACGCCGACCGTAGACGTCGTAATCCGATCCGCTCCGGTAATCGGCCCAGACCGCCACATACTCGTTACGCACCGAACCGTAGGCGACGCTCGGCGCTTCCTGGCCCTTTCTCCCGCTCCACACCGTAATCCGGTCTCCCGTAAGCGCGGGGGCGCCGCCCACGAACTGGGCCAGAATATCCGACTGGGTCGCCGAGTAGTCGTCCGTCCAGGCAACGAGATAGACCGCACCGAAGGTCACCGCGGGCTGATTTCGGACATTATAGGCATCGCGTACGGCGAAGGCCCCGCCGACAGTACCCGCGCCGGAAACAGTAACCCCATAGATCTGGTCCTGCCCGGCGCCGCTGATGTCCCGCACAAACGCCACGAGGAATTGAGATCCGCCGCCATGGCCCGCTACGTCGGGCTTCGTGTCGTGGTATCCGCCGGAGTAGATCGATACGGCGCCGCCCGACAGTGCACCGCTCCGGGTCAGAAGCTGTCCGTAAATGTCCCAGGTAATACCGCTGCGGGCGTCCTGCCATACAACGAGATAGCGGTCCGCGCCGGGACTGTACGCGATTCTGGGGGACTGCTGGTGCCCGGTCGCCGTAGAGATGAAAACCTGGCCCGAACCCTGGAGGTCCCGGTTGAGCCGGAAGCCCTTGACGTCCCTGCCCGCAGGTCCGGCGTTGGACTTATGCCATACGGCCACGAAGTCTTCGTCTTCCACGTTATAACAGATATCCGGTTCCGTGGCGACTCCTTCCACATCGCTTAGGAGGAGGACCCCCGTCACGGCACTGCCGTTACTGTAGTAACCGCGAATGAGGATGTGGGAATTCTCTTCGGCCGGAACCGAGGCCCAGACCACGGCACACCGGCCGGCACCGCAGGCCACCCGGCCCGCATAGGCATGGGCCGTCCCGGTGTTGACAACGATTTCACTGCCCAGGGGTGTTCCGGCGGAGGATAGAAACCGGAGATACACGTCGTACATGGAACCGGAACGGCCGTCGGTCCATACAACGCCGTACCGGTCCGCGTCCGCGTCGTAACTCACGCTCGGCACAACCTGCTCGTTCGGTGCGTTCGTTATAACAAACGTGCTTCCGATCGCCGTGCCCGCCGAAGTATACCGCCGGCCGTAAATATTGACACCGGTCGTGCGGTCGAAACCATGCCATACCACGATGTACTCGCCGCGGTTCGAGTTGTAGGCAACGTCCGGCGATCCCAGGTTCTCTTCCGTGCCAACGGCGTCGGCGAAATCGGCTATCGGGAAATTGCCGCCGATCAACTCCCCCGCTTTCCGGAATACGGAAGACTTGGACGTTTTTCCCGAACCGGAATGGCGCTTAAGCCATTGGCGAAACTCGCGGACCAACACCGCAACCCCGTCGCCGGCAGGCGCTTCCGCGGCCACGGCGGTTTTCAGGCCCGAAGCAGAGCCCCCGTGGGCGCCGACCCCCGCAGGGGCGATGAGGAGAAACGCGAAAAGAAAAACAAAGGTAAAAGGACTCTTGCGGTCCATGACGATACCCCCCGGCCCGTTTGCGCCGCCCCTGAGTCGGGCAACGGATGTTTCTCTCTCCGGTCCTCGCTACCCGCGCCCCGGATCCTCGGGCCGCTCTAACCGAAAGCGGTTGTCAAGGTCTCTATCAGACCGGCACCGTTCCCCCGTGGTTCGGACCTATTGGGGGAATCGAACTATCTGGAAATCATAGATTTTCCCGTCTCCTTTATCGAGAAATATTTTGTCGGGATCCACGGAATCGTCCGGTCAAGAAGACCTCCTTCCGTACGGCAATTCTAGCACGCCCGGAACACATATCAAACCCGGGAAATACGGATTTCGTTCACATGGACGACGGAAAAAACCTTGCATCTGAACGACGGGGCGCTATGATGTAACCAAGGGCGCAGTTTCGGGGAGGACGAAAAAACAGACGGCGCGCTTCCAGAGCCACGGCCGGGAGCCGGGCAACTCCGATGGAAAATCGAAATGAAAGGAGGGACTATTGTGCGATTTGCTTTTGTCCTTGTGTGTACCTTGGTGGCGTTTTCCGGGGCTTGGGCGGCGGACACAACCGTAACAGAATTTAGTTTCGTATCCGTCGATGGGGAAACCTTTACGTTCATCGAGCTCTTAGGCAAACCGTATGTGATAAACGTCGGTTCTCATTTCTGAACCCGGTGCAGGATCGAGGCTCCGGACCTTGAGAAGGCATATAAGGCGTACAAGGGGAAGGATCTTCTTTTTCTCGGCGTGTTTATCTACAGTAAGGACGAGGATATCAAACGCTTCCGGAAGACCTTCGGCATCACCTTCCCGGTCGGGAGGGAAACACCGGGCCTGACCAGGGCGCTTGGCGTAACCGGTATGCCTGAGACGGTTTTTGTCGATCGCTACGGCGGGGTTGCCCGCCGCCACAAGGGAACGATTACGTACGAACAGCTGGTGTCCGGCATCGAAGAAATCTTGAAATAGCCCCAAGGCGGCCTTGGAGCCGCAACCAAAGGGCCGGCATGCCTACCGACGCGAAACCTTCTCTGCACATTGCAAAGTCGGATCGACCCTTCGTCGAGAAGACCCGACTCGGGAAAAGGGAAAAGAAACAGGGAGAAGGGAGAGGGAAGACGGGTCTTCCCGCCTCTCATCCCCCTCGCCCATAGCCTCTCGCCTTTAGCCTATCCTT
>CAYYSS010000348.1:0-3332 GCA_964474325.1 uncultured Nitrospirota bacterium | reverse complement strand
TTCTACGCTGAAATTAATTCGGAGAAATCTCTTCGCGAAAGTGCGGAATGTACGGATAGGGTTCGGTACGAGCGTAATACGATTCGTCGATCCTGCTGAACGTAAACGTACTGATCTTGGGAAGATTGCTCCGGTACGGCAGGACGCGGGCCCCCGCGGGCATAATTTCATCGGTCGAGACGTCGTCACCCATCTTGAGAAGCACCGGCCCCGCGATCGTATCCTCCATCGGACCGAATTCCGGCAGAGGCTGTATGTTCGGACCTTTTTCCAGCACGACGTTGCCGGGCTCGGCCGGCGGCCGCACGAGCATATCGAAATTGATCCTGATATGTTCCGGCTCCGAAAACCGCGGGTACGGCATATCCAGGGTTCGGGGATCGGTGATCACTCCCGTAAGGGCCGAGGCCGCGGCCGTTTCAGGACTGCAGAGGTAGACCTGGTCGCCCACCGTCCCCGAACGCGCGGGGAAATTCCTCGGTACGGTACGGAGACTTATCTTTCCCGTTGCGGGCGCCATTCCCATGCCGATACATCCGCCGCATCCGGCCTGGTGCAGACGGGCGCCCCCGTGGACGAGTTTTTCCAGAAGTCCAAGAGAGGCCAGGTTCTCCAGAATCTGGCGGGACGTCGGAGTTACGTCCAATGAAACCCGCGGATCGACCTGCCGGCCGCTGATTATCAGAGCCGTAACGGCAAAATCCCTGAGCCCCGGGTTCGCGGACGAGCCGACATAGGATTGATAGATCTCTTTCCCCGCAACCTCCGAGACAGGCACCACATTGCCGGGACTGCTGGGCAAGGCAATAAGGGGTTCGAGGGAAGAGAGATGTATTTCGTCCGTTTCGTCGTATTCCGCGTCCTCGTCGGCCGAGATCTTAACAAAATCGTTCTCGCGCCCCTGGCTCCTCAAGAAGGTCCGAACCGCACCGTCGGCTGGAAACACGGTGCTCGTCGCGCCGAGTTCCGCGCCCATGTTGGCGATCACGAGGCGGTCCATGACCGAGAGAGCGTCCAGCCCGGGGCCGTAATACTCGATGATCTTTCCCGTGCCCCCGTCCACCCCGTGTCGACGAAGCATTTCGAGTATAACGTCCTTGGCACTCACCCAATCGGGCAAGGTCCCCGTAAGACGCACGCCCATAATCCTGGGCATGGTGAGATAAAACGGTTCCCCCGCCATGGCAAGGGCCACTTCGAGACCTCCCGCTCCAATGGCCAGCATACCCAGGGAACCGGCGGAACAGGTGTGGCTGTCGGAACCGAGCAGAGTCTTTCCCGGTTCGCCGAAACACTCCGCATGGACCGGGTGGCTCACCCCATTGCCGGGGCGGCTGTACCAGATACCGAATTTCTCGCAGGCACTCCTCAAAAACAGGTGGTCGTCGGCATTCTTATAATCCGTTTGAAGAAGGTTATGGTCTACGTACTGGGCGGAGATCTCCGTCGCGACACGCGGAATCCCCAGTGCCTCGAACTCAAGCATCACCATGGTCCCCGTGGCGTCCTGGGTCAGCGTCTGATCGATCGTTACAGCGATCTCGTTTCCCGGCTCCGGTGTACCCGAAACCAGGTGATCGTCAATCAATTTGCGTGCAAGCGCGCGTCCCATCATGTCCTCCGTTTCCCGGCGGCCGGTCTGTGCGTCCATTATAGCCTTGACCTTAACCTTAACCGTAACGGTGCAAAAGATTCTTGGAGAAGGAGCCGGGGCGCCCGCCTTCGGCGGAACTCCCCTCTCGTCCATTGCCTCTCGCCTATCGCCTGTACCCGGTTTATCGCCGCACGGCGGAGATATTAATTCTCCGGAAATTCTCCACAAATCCTCCCTGTTCTTCTGTATTCGCTATTACATTTTCCACGAGCATGTCGCGGAACCGCCCGTGAAGCCCTGGGGGCAGAGTCTGAAGAAACGGTACCATGACAGTCGAGTCGATCCAACCTTCAAGCTCGTTTCGGTCGTTAAAACACCACGGCCTGTCCTCTTCCCAGACCCGCAGCTTTTCATAGTCGAACGGCTCGAGGACCTGTTTGTACGACTCGACGGTGTCGGTCCGCCACGGCGAGGACCACGTGCCGAGCGCGGCGGAAAAATCCTTGTGCCGCGCTGTTTTTTCAAGCGCGGCCATCGTGCCCGGGCAGTTTCCGCGGGCGGCCCATTGTAGCCGCACCCTCCCCTTCGGCCGCAGTGCGCGGAAGATGCGCGCCTGGAGGTTTTCGTGCTCCATAACCCAGTGAAGCGCCGCATTGGAAAAAATAACGTCGAAACCGCGGCCGACGGGAAACGCCCGGATATCGTGGCGCCCGAAGGTCATGTTGAAGACCCGCCGCGCCTGGGCATGTTCGAGCATGGAACGGGAGGTATCGATTCCCAGCACCGAGCCGAACGGGACCCGGCACGCAAGCCGGGCCGTAACACGGCCGTTTCCGCAACCGAGATCGAGCACCCGCTCGTCGCCGCGGAACTCGAGTGCCTCTATCGCTTCGACTCCCCAGGCAAATTGAGCGGCCGAGTACCGTTCGTATGCTGTTCCATTCCACATGTCGTTCATTCCTTCGCTCCTTTCCGGCCGGTGCCCCGGCCATAAAAAAAAAGGCCATGGATCCGAGGACCCATGGCCTTGTTCGTTTTCTTATTCGGGGTTACATATCAATCCCCGCCCACGAACGGCACGAGCCCCTCCAACCGGTGAAGCCCAAGCGCTCCACCGGCGGCAATAAGGACTGCTTTCCGTTCCGCTCGTTTCGTCATGGTTGGATCTAAACAGATTTCGCCCCACGGTGTCAAGACACGAAGGCCGGGAAAAGACGTCGGCAGTTGGCGGTTGAAAATCGTAAATCGCCCTGGCCCATCGCCTATAGCCTCTTGCCTGCGCCCTTCACGGGCGGCGGCGGCCGAAATTACGCGCTCAAGCTTTCACATCCCCTGCCGATAGGTGTTGCAAGGCTGTATGAAACCGGAACCGGTGTGAACCCTATTGTTGCAAACCGATCGGCTGACCCCGGTTTTTCCGCCACTGTGAGGTGAACATGCAACTCGGTAAACGGAGTATTCTCCGGAATCTTCTGCTGTCGTTTCTCGGCTTCGGGATCATCATGGGGATCGTGTTTCCGTTCTACGCAAACGTATTCGTTGACTGGAAACCGGGCATGCTTCCCTGGTTCGTCGTGGGGTGTCTCGTAGCCGGTATAACTCTGGGCCTTATCAATTACGCTCTCGTAAACATCGTCCTGCTCTCAAAGCTCAGGCGACTCTCCGACGTTGCCCGGGCCATCGGCAATAAGGATATCTCCCATTTCTGTACGCTTGAATCCGCCGATGTGGTAGGGAG
>CAYYSS010000347.1:0-3337 GCA_964474325.1 uncultured Nitrospirota bacterium | reverse complement strand
GTGGAACTGGAACGGATGGGCGTTCCCTTTAACCGTACGCCGGATGGGCGGATCGCCCAGCGGGCCTTCGGAGGGCATACGCGGGAGTACGGAAAGGCGGCGGTAAAGCGGGCCTGCCACGCGGCCGACAGGACCGGCCGGGTGATTCTCGATACCCTGTATATGGAATCCCGCAGGAGGGGGCTCAGGGTCTACTCGGAGTTCCAGATGGTGGACCTGGTTCTCCGGGACGGTTCCCCCGCGGGTATCGTCGCCTACGAGCTTGAAACCGGAGAGCTCCACTTTATCGCCTGCCGCGCCGTCCTCCTTGCCACCGGCGGCTTCGGCCGCATGTTCCAGGTGACGTCCAACTGCCATGCCAATTCCGGCGACGGGGTCTATCTGGCGTTCCGCGCGGGTGTTCCGCTCCAGGATATGGAATTCGTTCAATTCCATCCCACGGGTCTCTACGGCCTCGGCGTACTCCTGAGCGAGGCCGCCCGGGGGGAAGGCGGGATCCTGAGAAACGGCCTCGGCGAGCGTTTCATGGAACGCTACGCACCCACCATCAAGGACTTGGCGCCCCGGGACATGGTGTCCCGCGCCATCGTTACGGAGGTCAGGGAGGGCCGCGGCGTAGACGGCGGCGATTACGTCCATCTCGACCTGACCCATCTCGGCCGACAGCGGCTTGACGAAAAACTCTCGGAGATAACGAGTTTCGTCCGTATCTATCTCGGACTCGAGCCCGAACGCGACCTGATTCCCGTCCAGCCCACGTGTCATTACATGATGGGCGGTATTCCCACGGACGTAAACGGGAGGGTCCTGGGGGCGGACCAACGGCCCCTGCCCGGTCTGTACGCCGCCGGGGAGTGCGCCTGTGTTTCCGTTCATGGGGCCAATCGGCTGGGCTGTAATTCCCTTCTCGACCTGGTGGTCTTCGGCAGGAGGGCGGGCAGGACGATTCTTGAGACTGCCGGCGGGCTTCCGGAGGTGCGGGTCGCCGAACCGCTGAAGCCCACGGTCGAGCGCATCGCCGAGCTGAAGAAACGTACCCCGGGCGAACGGACCGACGATATTCGATCGGCCCTTCAGTCGACGATGACCCGGCGGTGTTCCGTGTACCGCAACGGGACGGGACTCCAGGAGGCCCTGGACGAAATCAGGACGCTCAAGGAGCGGAGCGCCCGTATCAGGATCGACGACATCTCCGGTCCGTTTAATTCGGACCTTCTCGAAGCGCTGGAGCTGGAATCTCTGCTGGGGCTTGCAGAGGTTACGGTATATTCGGCCCTCAGGCGTGAAGAAAGCCGGGGGGCCCATTTTCGCGAGGATTTCCCGGAGCGGAACGACGACTGCTGGTTGCGCCATACCCTGTCCGTCGGAACGGACCAGGGGGTCAGCTGTTCCTATAAACCCGTAATCATGGGAGAGTTCGAGCCGAAACCGCGGACCTACTGATGGAACTTACGTTCAAGATCCACCGTTTCGATCCGGCTAAGGACACGAAGCCCCACTGGGACCGTTTCGTTGTGACGGCGCAACCGGAGGAACGGCTTCTTGACTGTCTCAACCGTATCCGATGGCGCCAGGACGGAACTCTTTCCTTCCGTATGTCCTGTGCCCATGGGATCTGCGGCTCGGATGCCATGCGTATAAACGGGACCTGCGGCCTCGCCTGCCAGAAACTCGTCCGGGATTACGACGGCGGAGAGATCTTCGTGGAACCCCTGCCGGGGTTCACCGTACTCAAAGACCTGATCGTCGACCTCCGGCCGTTTTTCGAGAAAGTGGAAGCGGTTCGACCCTATCTTGCGGCCCCCGGAGACGCCGGCGACGGGGATAGAGAGCGGCGGCAGGGGCCGGATGATCAGAAGACCATCGACGAGGTTATCCGGTGTATCCTCTGCGCCTGCTGTACGGCCTCCTGCCCGGTTTCTCTCGAACGCCCCGCCTTTCTCGGACCCGCGGCCCTTGTGTGGGCATTTCGTTACATCTTCGATTCCAGGGACGGGGACCAGGAGCGTCGGCTGTTAGAGATGAACACCGTGGACGCGGCGTGGGGCTGTGAAAATCATTTCAACTGTACCCGGGTGTGCCCGAAAGAAATTCCCGTGACGAAGTGCATCAATACGATTAAACGGCAGATTGAAAAACGGTTGGATACGGATGCCGGGGCATGACGCCCCTATGCGAGGGCCGTGACCGGGGGGCCGGGGTCCGTCGGTTCGTTCGCTTGCCGTCCTCGCGGGAGCTTCTCCGCTTTCCCGGCGCGGGTCGGACCGATCTTTGACATCCCCTACCAAACGGGCTAGGATTTTCCCATCACCAAGAAGGCGGGTTTCCGGAACCACGATCCCGCCGCGTGATCGGAAGGCCGCCGCCGGCGGCGGCGGACGGGAACCGGGAGGAGACGCCCATGGGAATCAGTCGGAGTTTCGCGTGCACACTGGCTTTGCTTTTTCTTCATGCCGGGCCCGCGTTTTCAGCCACCTGGGACGGGGGCGGGGCGGACGGCCTTGCCTCGAATCCCATGAACTGGAGCGGCGATACCCTTCCCGCCGGGGGAGAAGGCCTCTTTTTCACCGGGGCATCCCCGAAGGACTGCACCTGGGATCTCTTGCCCGGGGGGGGGAAAGAGCTATTCCGCCCTCGGCATCGGGGCCTACGGCGGGAGGGTTTCGATCACCGGGGTCCTTACGCTTTCGGGAAGCTATGAATCCCCGGCCGGACCCACGGATTTGCTCGCAAGCAGCGTATCTTCGGGACGGATAGATCTTTCCTGGACGCTGAACCCGCCCCCGGGGGCCGGGATTAGTATCGAGCGGAAGACGGGAACCGGGGGAACCTTTACCGAAATCGCCTCCGCCGGACCTGATGAAACCGGGTATTCCGATACGGCCCTGTCTCCAGCCACGGAGTACCTCTACCGGGTGCGCTCCTGCGATCCCTTCTCCTGCTCGGCCTGGAGTAACGAGGCCGGGGCAATAACCAACACCGCTCCGCCGGGGGCAATTACCACCGCGGCGAAGAACCTGAACGGTGTTTCGGTTACGCTGAACGGTACCGTAAACCCCCACGGGCTCGAAACCCAGGCCTGGTTCGAATGGGGCGAGACGGACTCCTACGGAAACAGCACCCCGGTGCAAACGATACCCGGGGGAAACGGAGACCTGCCGGTATCCGCCGATATCGCCGGCCTTTCGCTCAGTACCGGCTATCACTATAGAGTCGTTGCGGAAAACGGCGACGGCACGACCCACAGCGCCGATTTCGGGTTTACCACGCCGCCGATTGCGGTCACGATCCTTTCGCCCGCGGGCGGGGATACGATCGCACGGCCGGACGTGCTCGT
>CAYYSS010000346.1:0-3346 GCA_964474325.1 uncultured Nitrospirota bacterium | reverse complement strand
CAACCAATAATAACGCCGTGTTGCGGATTTTTTTGAGGCCGCCGGCCCCGTATTATATGCAACTGTAAGGTTCAGAAAGACTGGGATCTATGGCGCGAGACGCAAAACCACAAACGCGTCAAACCGCTTCCGAAGACAGCTCGGCATAACGCGGCGTAATTTCTCTGAATCCGGGGGGTTCCTTGACCCCGTCTTCCTGCATAATCAGCTCTATCCGGTTACCGGAAACGGCGTTTAAGTTTGACTTTTCCTCCCCCGGATGGGTTCACTATATGAATGCGGATGGCAGTTCTTATCGCGTTAATCTCCTTTCTGCTGTCTCTGGGCGCTCCCCTTTCGCTCACGGTGCAGGAACAGGAGTACTCCGGCGATCCGGCATTCATGGTTCTTGACGTCTGCCATGAGGGTCAGTCCGCCCTGAGCACAAACGGCGGCATGCCGCTTATCTCCCTGTGTCCTTATGAGATCGATATGCCGGCAGGATTTGAGAAACTTCACATCCTCCCGCAGCCGCAATTCCCTTCCCTGAGCATTCCACCGGAAGTGGCACCTCCCAGACTCTTCGCGTAATAGAAGAATCTCCTGACGCCGACGCACGTTACAGCCGGGCTGATGTCCTTTTGCAGCCGTAATACGGACGATTCTTTCCGTTTTCGGAAGATGGCGGGTGAAACAGGTCCGTTGCCGCCGGGTTCGGCAGGAGTCGTATCGGAGGGATCTTTCTTATCCCGCCGGGCGGGGCGGGCATCGCCCTCCTGTCCCTGATTTTCATCGTTATGATGCTCATTATTCCTGGGAGGTGTTTAATAACTGTTTAATAACTTAAAATGATTTTAATGCAATTGAACATAGGAGAAAATGTATTTCCCGGAGACGGCTGCTTGCCGGAGGCCCCGAAACCGGCCGGGGCTCCAACACGCAGACGGAGCGGAAAGACCATTGCGCCAGAATGGCCGCCAACGTGGCGATGCACGGCATGGAATTTCTGACCGTTCAGGCGGAAAACGACGATGAACCCTATTGTTGCAAAAGATTTGTCGCGAGAGGGGCCGGTGGGATCAAGAAAATACGCACCCGTCTTCGCCGAAGGCTACGCCGCGGCAGGCGGTCGGTCGTGTTGCAAACCGCGAACCTTGAACCCCGAACTTCGAACCTTGTCTTTCTGCCGTGCGGCGGATTTTCTTGAGGCCGCCGGGCCCGGATTTATGCCACCGTAAGGTGAACCCGTGTACCGCGCACAGATGAAAACCCGTACCATGACGGCGCAGAATAACCGCCTCGACTGCCGCAGCTCCTGAGACCGGGTGCTTGTCCTGCCGGGACAGGAAAACAGGAAAAACGAAAGGAACCGCTTATCCGTGAAGTTCACGAATTTTCTTAAGAGCAACCTGCTCATTATGTCGGGGTTTGGTTTTGCCGGAATGTTCTGGCTTTTTGAGTCTCTGCTGCATACCTATATTTACCGGCACGGAACGCTTGCGTCAAACCTCGCTCCGTCGGACCCGGACGAACTCACCATGCGTGCCATGATCATTGTTCTTTTCCTCGTTTTCAGCGGGTTTTCCCAGATCATTATGAACCGGCAGCGTCGTCTTGACAGCCGGATGCGGGCTACGTTACTGGAGATTGACCAGATTTTCCAGACCGCCGCGGGCGGAATGCGCGTAGTTGATACGAATTATAACGTTCTAAGGGCTAACCGTACTTTCACCGAGATGGCCCGTGTCAGCATGAATGAGACGATCGGAAAGAAGTGCTATGAAATCTTCGGCGGGCCCAAATGCCATACCCCTGACTGCCGCCTGCGGCGCATCATGGACGGCCGCGAACAAGTGGTGGACGAAACGGTTAAACAGCGAAGCGACGGATCGCAAATCTCCTGCATTGTGACGGCAACGCCTTTCCGCGGGCCCGACGGCAGCCTTCGGGGCATTGTGGAGGATTTCCGGGACGTTTCGGAACTGAAGAACGCTGAAGCCGAGAAGCGGAAACTTGAAATCCAGGTCATACAGATGCAGAAGATGGAGGCCATAGGAGCCTTGGCCGGCGGCATTGCTCATGATTTCAATAATATCCTGACCGCCATACTCGGCTACAGCGACCTGGCCCGGAAAGACCTGGGGCCCGGCAGTCCGGTTCTCAGGCGTATCGACGAAATTGTGCGGGCATCCCAGCGCGCCCGGGACCTGGTCCGGCAGATTCTGACGTTCAGCCGGAAGACCTCTCATGACCGCCAGCCGGTGGATATCGATCCAATTGTTGAAGAGGCCCTGAAACTGATTGAGGTGTCGATCCCAAAAAATATCACGATTGAACGACACATCGGAACCGGGATGAAACAGGTCCTGGCGGATCCCACTCAGATTCACCAGGTTGTCATGAACCTGTGTACTAATGCCGCTCATGCAATGCCGGAGGGCGGCCTTCTGGAGGTTCGACTTGGCTTCCGGCAAATCGAGGGTGACGATCCGGGGTGCTCCCCTGAACTCTCGCCCGGGCCATATGTGGAACTCATGGTAAGGGATACGGGCTACGGCATGTCTCCAGACATAGTGGATAAGGTTTTTGATCCATTTTTTACGACCAAGCCGCCGGGCGATGGAACCGGTATGGGGCTTGCCGTCGTGCACGGCATCGTGAAAAGCCACGGCGGAGCCATCAGCGTGTCCAGTACACCGGGTCGTGGAACCAGCTTTTTCGTGCACCTTCCGGTGGTGTCGCAGATGGACATTATTGAAGACGAAGCTTCCGGCACGGACCCCGGAAAGTTACGTATTCTTCTGGTGGACGACGAAGAGTCTCTCGTCCGTCTGTGGCGGGAAGTGCTCGAATCCATGGGTTTCAATGTGGAAACCCGTACCAGTGCCATGGAAGCCCATGAACTGTTTGCTTCTGAACCCGACCGTTTCGACCTTATCGTCACGGATTACGCCATGCCCGGCATGACCGGTCTTGAACTTTCCCAGAGCGTTCTGCGTATCCGGCCGGATATTCCCATCATCCTCTGTACGGGCTTCAGTCACATGATGGGTGAATCCTTCGCAAGAAAAATGGGGGTGCGGGAATTCGTGCTGAAGCCGATCGTCAGGCAGGACATGGCCCGGATCATCAGGAAAACACTGAACGAACATTCCGACCGGGACCTGACTGCCGGCACGGAGGAACAGGATGCCGGCCCGGGCTGACAGGCGGGACGAGAAGACGGACCGGGCGGGATTAGAAAATCCCCTGTTCTGTTAGACTAGCCCTTAACGTTGCAAAAGATTCTTGGAGAAGGGGCCGGCGGGATCAAAAAAATACGCACGGCCACTACTTTTCCTGAAACGGCGAACGGGTCCGGACTCGG
>CAYYSS010000345.1:0-3353 GCA_964474325.1 uncultured Nitrospirota bacterium | reverse complement strand
ATAAGTTTGCGGTAGAGGTCTTCGTCGCCGTCGAGCATGTCCAACGCCTTCCGGGTGTCGAGTACCGAATCGGAAACCGTGCGCCGGGACGTTTCCCGGGATGTATCTTGGGATGTTTCGCCCTTGGCCGCCCCTCCCGACGAACGGGTGGCTTCGATAAGGGAGAAGAGTTCGTCCGCCTGAAAAGGTTTGGCTATATATTCGTCCATCCCTGACGCCAGGCAACGGTTTCGATCGCCTTCCATGGCGTGGGCGGTCATCGCGATGATCGGCACGTGACCGCCGCTGTGCCGTTCGTATTCCCTGATCGCCGCGGTTGTTTCAAGCCCGTCCATTTCCGGCATCTGCACGTCCATGAGAACAAGGTCGAAGGTCTGGCGTTTAAACAACGACAGGGCTTCCCGCCCGTTCGTGGCGATTACCGGGCGATGCCCCGCGTGTTCCAGAATCCGCACGGCCAGGGTTTGGTTGACCAGGTTGTCTTCGGCCACGAGGACCGTCAAGGGGCCGGTTGAGGTACCGGGACGAGTCGTCTGAATATCCGTGTCCGAAACGGCCCCCGACGAGGATTCGGGGAGGTCGAACGGGACGGAAAGTATAAATGTACTCCCTTTCCCGACGGCGCTTTCCAGGCGAATCGTTCCGCCCATACGTTCAGCGAGGCGTTTCGATATACTTAAGCCGAGCCCGGTGCCGCCGAAACGTCGAGCGGAACTCGAGTCGACCTGGGTGAAGGCCTCGAATATACGACTGTGATCTTCCGGTGGGATGCCCCTGCCCGTGTCCGCGACGAGAAATTGCAGGACCGGCCGTTGCGGTTCCCCCCCGGCTCTTGTCACGGATACACGTACGCTCCCCCTCTCCGTAAACTTTACCGCGTTACCGAGAAGGTTGAGGAGAATCTGTCGGATTTTGCCGGAATCTCCCACGACGGTCTCCGGAACGTCCTTCTCCATAGACCACGAAATACGCAGCCCTTTTTCCTCGGCCCGTACCGCAAGGAGTTCGACGGCGCCTTTCAGAACCGCTTCGACGGAAAACGGCTCGGTCGTCAAGTCGAGGCGGCCGGCCTCGATCTTCGAGAAATCCAGTACGTCGTTGATCAAATCCCTGAGCGCGTCTGCCGAGGACCTCATCATTGTTGCGTAATTGCGTTGCTCGTCGGAGAGATCCGTCTCCATGAGCAGGTCGCTCATGCCGAGTATGCCGTTCATGGGAGTCCTGATCTCGTGGCTCATGTTGGCCAGGAAACGGCTCTTCTCCTCGGATGCGGATTCCGCCTGTTTTTTTGCTTCACGGAGATCCTGTTCGGCCTTCTTGCGGTCGGTAATGTCGATAAAGGTCTCAATACCGCCGACGACGTTGCCGTCGGCATCCCGGAGGAGTTGGACGTTCTTACTGATTACCCGCCGCTGTCCGTCTTTACGCAGGATGGTGCATTCTTTCTCGAAGACGGGTTTCGCCACGTCGGGGGAAAACAAACCGCAGATGTCCAGGCAGGGAGCCTCGGCAAACGTGAGACACTGCTGTCCGAGCATTTCTTCCGCGGTGTACCCCGTCAGCTCCTCCGCCCGCCTGTTCCACGTGGTAATGCGTTTCTCCAGGTCCACGGTAAAGATAGCGCTCGGCGAGAATTTGAACAAAAGCTCGGCCCATTCTTTCGAGCGGCGCAATTCGGCTACCGACGTCGAGAGTTTTTCAGCCATCACGTTAAACGCAGCGGCTACGTCGGCTATTTCCGTTGTTCCGGATTCCGGAAGAGCGACGCTGTAGTCCTGTTCGGCAATGCGCACCGCGGCGTCCCGCAATCGCTGCAGAGGCTCGGTAATACGCCCGGTGAAAGCGTATGCGATAACGATACCCACAAGGATGAGTACACTGCCCCAGGCGACGATGGTCAGGCTTGCGGTACGGATGGCGGCGTCAACACGGGTTCGCGGTATGACCGCCATTGCCACCAGACTCGAACCGGCGATCCGCATGGGGAAATAATAGGACTGATATGCCTGGTCACCAAGACGCAAAACAGGGCCGAAAAGCCCCTGGCCGTTCTTCGCAACACGTTCGGCCAAGGAGGTGTTTATGCTGGTTTCGGTTAACAGACCTTCGTCAAGACCGGTCGCCACGAGTTCGCCGTCGAGGATAAGGGAAAGGGTGGCCTGGCTCATACTCGAAACGGATCGAAGAAACGCGGTGTTGACCTTTTTCCCGAGGGATATGGCCCCGATAACACGGCCGTCGGCCCGAACGGGGCCCATGGCACGCATGACCAGATCGCGAAACTCCTTATTCAAGACGAGAATATCTTCTCCGGCGAGGCTCTCGCTCACGCCCTTGGTGTCCGCGCGGACGCCGCAGGAGGTGGACGGCCCTGTCTGGTACAGAAACCTCAGGCCGTGTGAATAGGCATCGAGAACATCGACGCGGGTGACGGCGGAGATATCGTCAAGCCGGCGGACGAGGCGTCGGGGGTCCTGCCCCGTGTCCGTCCCGACGGCGTCACGGAAATCCTGGGCCAGCTGTTCATCGAGTTGGATAAGTTTGAGGTGTTCCGTCAGCAGGGTGGCCTGTTCCGTCACGGCACGTTCAAGGATCGTAGTGGCCGCGATAAGCTGATTATTGAGAGAGCGGTCCAGGCGTTCCCGCAGAAGCGAATGGGAAAACAGTATAAAAAGAGAGATCGACACCCCGACTGCAAGGAGGTGGAGTATCGCTATTTTGAAATGTAATGTCTTAGGCATGCGGTATCATAATACGGCGAACAGCGCGGTGAGCGGTGCGTGCGAAAGGTTCTTCGGCGACAAGGGGAAAACGTCCCGTTTCTTTCGTCCCGCGGAAAACCGGCAAATGTATCGCTTCCCGTCGTGTTGCTAACGCAACTGCAGGTCACCCGTTTCTGGATCGTAATCGTAGTCGTTGGCATCGATACCGCCGACCAGGGTGTCCTGGATATCTTCCAGCGACGACGGGTAGCGGCCGTTGGCCGTGTAATAGGTCAGTATCGCGTTTCTCACCATATCAAAATTCTCTTTCTTGGCGATACCGGCCGTTGCGTCCAGGGTCTGCACGATACGGTCGCCGTAGTTGTCCTTGATCGGCGGTTCGTCCTTGACCGACGGTTTGTCCTTGCATCCGAAAGGAAGGAACATGCCGAGGGTCATGCCCGCGATAATCAGTCGTTTAATCACAGTTTCTATAGTAGCCCAAAAGGCGGCGAAAGTCGAGAAAAGGGCCTTCAATTACGGGCTTCCAAAATCTTCGGGCCGCCATGGATTCCGTACCGCACGATGAAGAAGCCGGGGATCGAGGGTACTGCCGCCCGCTGAGGTTCAGGCGGGCGGCAGTATCCGTCG
>CAYYSS010000344.1:0-3353 GCA_964474325.1 uncultured Nitrospirota bacterium | reverse complement strand
TATTCTGAACGATCGGACCCGTTTTCGGGGAATTTAATCTGAAACACAACAACGGTATCGGGGGCAGGAAACCGCAATCGAAGCGGCCTTCAAACGGCTCGGCCCCGCCGCGGCCGCGGCCCACGTCCCTTCGTTTCTCCGCACCCAGGCCCTCGGCGATCTCTGGACGCTTCTTCTCGGGGCGATGGCCCCTGCACGGTTACAGCGGAAACTGGAGGTCTCGGGCGACGGTCCGGTCGAACAGGCGGTGGGACGCGGACCCGTTATCGTTCTCGGATCCCATGCGGGACCGAACCTCCATACGCTGGTACTGCGTGGCCTCGGCGCCGTCCCTCTGGTCCTGACCGATCCCGCGGTTTTCCGGGCGATAACCGACTACCGCGGGGGAGGCCCCTTCGGCTATACGCCGCGGCACCTCCGCCGGCTCCGTAACGACACCGCGATGGTCGTTTCCGGCAGGGGCGAGCGAGCGCTGGTACGGCACATCAGAAACGGCAAGGCGGTAATCATGCATCTTGACGTCCCGCAACAGCGGGGCGTTGAAATCCCCATCGGGCACTGTCGGGTGAAACTCAGTAGATTTCCGTTTCGTGTCGCCCTGCGGTACGGGGCCCCGGTTTTCGCCAGTCTCTTCCGGAAAAACCCGGACGGCGCCTATCGTCTCGAGTATCACCCCCTGGATTCCTCCGGCGATCCCGACGAAGGCGTTCGCCGCTACGGCGCACTGCTCAACAACCAGATTCTGGAAGATCCGACTTCCTGGTCGCTCCTGCCCTTCCTGGACGGCTGGGCCCGGTGGAACGGGGAGGCGTGAGAACACCCCCTCGCCTCGAGCCTCTCTCCCACCGCTTACCCTTTCAACGCGGCGTCAAGCCCTTTGCTTACGGCGTCCAGGAATTCCTCCGTGGCCGCGTACCCTGCCGGGGCGGGATCGGCGATCAACGCAAGATCTTTCGTCATCGTCCCGTTTTCGATCGTATCGATCACAACCCCTTCCAGCGTCTTTGCGAAACGGACCACGTCCGGTGTACCGTCCAGTTCCCCCCGTTTGGCCAGTGCCCCGGTCCAGGCGAAAATCGAGGCGACCGAGTTGGTGGACGTGGGCTTGCCTTCCTTATGGAGGTAATAGTGCCGCATGACGGTTCCGTGAGCGGCTTCGTATTCGAACTGCCCGTCGGGTGAGACCAGAACCGAGGTCATAAGCCCCAGTGAGCCGAATCCCGCGGCCACCAT
This sequence comes from uncultured Nitrospirota bacterium, assembly GCA_964474325.1. Taxonomy (GTDB): domain Bacteria; phylum Nitrospirota; class Thermodesulfovibrionia; order SZUA-242; family CAYYSS01; genus CAYYSS01. Next base: position 2,120 of record CAYYSS010000344.1, on the reverse strand, counting down.
GTCGCTCATCACGTCGCCGTCGTAGTTCATGCAGGCCCAGAGCATACCGCCTTCCGATTTCATTACCTGGGCCACGGCGTCGTCGATGAGGAGATAGCGATAGGAAACACCGGCTGCTTCAAGCTCCTTTTCCCGCAAAGAAACCTCTTCGGCGAACACGTCGCGAAAACGGGCGTGGTAGGTCTTTGAAATCGTATCCTTGGTCCCGAACCAGAGGGGAACCTTTTCGTTTACGGCCATCAGGATACAAGCCCGGGCGAAGGCCCGCATGGATTTTTCCGTGTTATGGATCCCCATCACCACGCCGGGACCGTCGAAGTTGTGGATAGTCTTCCGGACCGGAGCGCCTTCCGAGGGTGTGTAGACCATTTCCACGGTACCCGGTCCCGGTGCATGGTATTCCACGCTTTTATAGATGTCTCCGTAGGCGTGCCGGCCGATAATAATAGGTTTCCGCCAGCTACGCACCGCGGGGGGGATATTCTTCAGGATGATCGGCTTGCGAAAGACCGTTCCATCGAGGATCGAACGGATCGTCCCGTTGGGACTTTTCCACTGCTTCTTGAGTCCGTACTCCTCCACGCGGGCGGCGTTCGGCGTTATCGTCGCGCATTTCACCCCGACCCCGTAGACCTTGATGGCCTCGGCCGCGGAAACAGTGACCTGATCGTCGGTGTCGTCCCTGTTCTTCACCCCGAGATCGAAGTATTTCAGATCAATGTCGAGATGGGGCAGGACGAGCCGTTCCTTGATCATGCTCCAGAGAATCCGCGTCATTTCGTCGCCGTCCATCTCGACGATCGGGTTTTTTACCGTAATCGGCATACCGGTACCTCCATGCAAATATCGAACGTAATCCCGTTGCGTTGTACTGGATTCAAAACTGCGGGGATGATTACTTTAACCGCAAGGCGAAAACGCTGTCAAATAGCCGGCGGTTGCACTCCTTTCGCGTACATTCGTGTCCATTCGTGGCTGATTCTTTCCATCCACAGATTGCTCAGATTCACACAGATGGAAGAATAGTGAAAAGAAGAAAAAACGGAGATTCCCAAAAAAAACGTTTTCTCCTTTCCATCTGCGCCCATCTGCGACATCTGTGGATCTTCTTTTCTTTCCCCTCCGTAATTCGTGTCCATTCGTGTCCATGCGTGGCAAAAAAAAGCCGTTTTCCGTCTCTTTACCCGTCTTTCATCCGTGTCAATCCGTGGCTCTTTCTTTACGTTTTCTTTTCCGTCCCGTCCGTGTCAATTCGCTCCGCCTCCCGTTCCGGCCCCAGGAGGACCGCGATCCAGCGGGTCTCCTCGCTTCCGGAAAGAGCGATCTTTACGGTCATCGTCAGGGGCACGGAAAGAAGCATCCCCACCGGCCCCAGGACCCAGCCCCAGAAAACCAGGGAAAGGAAGACCACCAGGGTGGAGAGTCCGAGCCCCCGGCCCATAAGGCGGGGTTCCACCACATTGCCGACGATGACGTTTACGACAACGTATCCCAACGCCGACAGCGCGGCCGTACCCGGTCCCGTCTGGACCAGGGCCAGCAGAACCGCCGGGAGGGCGGCAATCACCGAGCCGATGTTCGGGACGTAATTGAGAAGAAACGCAAGGATTCCCCACAGGACCGCATGGTCCACGCCCAGGACGGTGAGCCAGATACCGATTGCGATACCGGTCATGGCGCTCGTCAGGGTCTTGATGGCCATATAGCGATTGATGTTGTTCGCAACATCCGCGAGATGAGCCAGTGAACGGTCCGGATCCGGAAGGGCGAACCGCAGTTTCGCGGGAAGATCGGCGGCCTCGAGGAGAATAAAGACGACCGTAAGAAGGATCAGGAAACCGTTTGTCAGCACGCCGCCGAGCCCGCTCAACAGCCGCGACGCAAGCCGCATGGCGGATCCGGGATCGAAATTGTCCGTGACAAGTCGGTGGTCCAATACGATCCCCCGGGTCGCAAACCAATCGATCAGCCCCCCGGTCATCGCCCGGATCCGCTCCTGATACACGGGCAGGTTTCGCGAAAACTCGTCGACCGAAGAACCGATGATCGCACCGAGTCCGATGCTGAAGACCACAAACACACCAACTACGACAAGGAGGGCGAGTATGGTGGGAACCCTT
>CAYYSS010000343.1:0-3358 GCA_964474325.1 uncultured Nitrospirota bacterium | reverse complement strand
CCGTTACTCCGCATCCTTTGCGCATCGAAAACCGACATCGTTGTGGTGATAACCTTTGATGGCGATCGCCTGACGGCGGGTAATCCGCAGCAGGGCGTCATTGGAACTCCAAGCGCCCCCTCGGATCACATGGATCCCCTTCCCGTAGAGACGGTTCGACATCTCGTTGCCGGGATAGGGTTGATAGACGTCCGCGGTCCACTCGGAGACGTTTCCGGCCATATTTCGAACCCCATAGGGGGAACTGTCGGTCGCGTAGAAGTCACCGGGAACGGTACGGGTATAGATCGGATTATGGAAGAGGGTTGCGGAGTAGCACGCCCAGAAGCGGCCGCCGTGGTAGGGCGGCTCGTTGCCCCAAGGATAGCGGCGGCCGTCGGTCCCCCGTGCCGCCTTTTCCCACTCCGCCTCCGTGGGAAGACGCTTGCCCGCCCACTTCGCATAGGCATTCGCATCCTCCCAGGTGACTTCGATCACCGGCAGTTCGTCCTTCCCCATGACCGGGTTCTTCAGTTCCACCGGCAGGGACCGGCCCGTCGTCTTGGCAAATTTGCGATACTCACCCACCGTCACCTCGTGGGTATCAATATAGTAGGCGGGCAATGTCACCTGATGGGCAGGGGCCTCGTCGTCGTACGAATCGTCCGCTCCCATCTGAAAAGAGCCGGCGGAGATATAGGTCATCCCCGGGACCACAGCGGGGGGCGCAGCCGCATGTTGCGCCGGTTTCCCGGTACAGGCAAGGCTGAGCGGGAGAAAAACGAGAAGGATAAACCAACGAAGAGCAACCATGTGAAATCTCCAATTCATCGACACCGACAGGCAAATCACCGGTCGGCATGGGCCCAGGCGACGGCACGGTCGTAATCCTCACCGATCGGCGTACCCAGATAATTAATGTTCCGGGCGGCCAGCGGCACACCGGTGGAAGTTGTACGATGGCACGCCCCGCACTCCACGGGGCCGGTGGAACCATCGGAGTTGTACTGGACGGCCTGCTGCGGTGATGCCTCGTCATTGCCCAGGGGGTTGACCGGGAAAAGACCATGGGCCGACTGGTGACACCCCTGGCATGTGATCCCGGCGTGTGCGCTCGAAAAGCGCATCAGGCTGTATTTATGCGGTTGATCGATGGGGAAGAAGCCGCCTCCCATGGACTCCACAAAGGGGGGCGCATGACAGTCGGCGCAATGGGGCAGGCCCGGCGAAAACCAGTAGTCCTTCCCGCCGGAGACCTCACCGTAGGCGACAGGGCGGGCGCCCTTCATCGGTGTGGCCGACACCGTGCCGTCTTTCTTCCGATAGCCGAGCGGCGTCCCTTTGCCGCGTTCCCATACTGCCTCGTTACGGTCCTTCCCCTTCACCACCTTCGGGTCGAGGTATTGATCAATGAGCTGCTGCACATCTCCACCGGTCAGCGCCGCAGCAATTTCCGGAATCGTCCGGTTTCGCAGCGTCTTGCCCGCACCTGCAGCGGCATCGGTGAGATGGTCCGAACGATAGAGGGCAATCGACAACCGATTGTGACAGTGCGTACAGTAGAGGCCTCGATCCTTGCCGTCTTCGTTCCACACGGTATTGAGATACCACCGACCGATCGCATTCAGCCGGCTCTTCGTATGGAGCGCATTCGCCCGGTACGGGTTCGAGTGAACATCCCGGCCGGTGTAGAAGCCTGCGGCATCCCGGTTGTCTCCCGTTGCGTACCGGTTGGCGCCATCACGGGTGACGGGAAAACGGTCAAAACGGCCCGCATCCGAATGGGCCGGGTGACACATCTGACAGTTTCCAGGCCGCCCCTTGGCATCGGGAGCGGGCATCACCTCTGCATGTTTTTTGTGGATCGCCTCGGTCAGCGACAGCCGAGCCCGTACCTTCCTGTCGGCCAGGTTGGTCATCGTGCTGTCGTTCATCCGGAGCCGCCCGATAGCATTATCCGCGTGGCACGAGGGGCAGAAGACCGTCTGGCGGCCCAGGCGGTTCAAACTCGAATTGTTGCTGTAGTCCCAGGTAAAGTGAGTCTTCTCGTTTTGGTCGTGCAACTCGAGGATGGAGATGGCCGCCGCCTGGGTGGTGGAGAAATGCTCGGTGGAATCACTGTAGGTCTTCAGCCAGTAGTTGTATTCGTCCCGGTACTTTTTTGCCCGGTCGCCGTTCGCCCGCTTCGTTCCGTGGCACCGGTCACAGGAGGGCGCATCGACGGGGACCACACCCAGGGTGGTCACCGCACTGCCGTCGAGATCGATGACCGGACGGCCCGACTTGTCCCACAGGGTGATGATCACCCGCTGATAAGGCTTGTATTCCACCTCCTTGCCCGAACGGAGACTTTTGTTCCCCCGTGAGTAGTCCACATAGGGGGTCAGCGGCAGTCCCACGGCATCCCACAGATTCGGAGGGGCCAGGGTGATGGGGATATCAGTGATGCCGTTCTCGCCGTCGACAAAGAAGCGTACGCCGCTTTCGCCGGTGTAGTTCAGTCTTCGGTCCCGTTTCAGGATCGGCGGCCAGTCGGTGATACGCCGGCCCGTGATCCCATGGTCGTCATCGGGAGGGTGCGTATTCCAGACGTAGATCCGGTCCTTCGCCGCCGCCCCGGCCGGACGCACACCGTCGGGGCGTCCGTAGGTGTAATAGGGACGGACAAACTCGACGGGCGGCTGGTCGAAGGGATCGAGGCGCCTGCCGTTACGGTCGACATCGTACTTGACCCCCCAGTAGGACAGCTTGTTGCCGGAGGAATAGGAGTTCGCCTGGAACCCGAACTCGGGCTGCAGACCGTCGGCCGGGGTGATCAATTTTGGGGGCGTCCCGTCGGACCTTTCGGCACGAACCACCTGCACCTGAACGCTGTTGAAGGGGGGAAGGGCGGCCGTATACTTGAAATCAAAGCTGGTGATGTGCATCCCCAATTCGGAATGGATCAGGACCACATAACGATGCTGCGGCTCATGGATCTCTCCCGCGGCAGGCGCCGCAGCCGGGAAGAGAACGACCAAGCCGATGAGGAGCAGGATGATCCTCGCACGGAAGCCGTTCACTTTCGACCTCCGGAGGAGAGAGCCGGCAAGGCTTGGCCCCGCTTTGCCGACGGCAGGGCGACCCGGCCGAACCAGTCGGGATCGATCACCACTTTATGCTTCTTCCGCAGCTCCGCCAGATAGGGGGTCATCTTCTGTTTGAAAAAGAATTCGTTGTACCGTTGGCGTTTGTCGCTGTTGTTGATCTCTTTGAGACTGAGCTGCTCCGGCGCGACCACCTCCAGCGTACGGATCAGGTGCCACCCGAGCGGCGATTCTATCGGCCGGCTCACCTCCTTCACCTTCAAAGAGAAGGCTGCCTTTTCCAGCTGGGGAAG
>CAYYSS010000342.1:0-3372 GCA_964474325.1 uncultured Nitrospirota bacterium | reverse complement strand
GGAATTTCACCCACTGAAAGACCGTGCCTTTGCACGGCGCACTGCCACTGTAAGGAATATTTTCGTCTCTCGCGCTTTTTCCGCGAAAATCCGCGAGCATCTGACCCTTACCGTCGTGGATTCGGATACACGGTGGGCGGGCCCAGAGGCGGCTTGAGGATCACATCGTTTCCATCCGGCGGCGATGCGACATACGGGGGGTGCACGGGCACCTTGCCGCCGCCGCCGGGGCAGTCAACCACAAACGCCGGAAGCGCCGGACCCGCGATGCGGCCCCGGAGCGCGGCCATGATCTCCATTCCCCGGGCAAGGCTCGTACGAAAATGCTCGGTCCCCTCCACCGGATCGGCCTGATGGAGGTAATACGGTTTGATCGAGGCCTGCTCAAGGCCGCGGAACAGTTCGGCAAGGGTCTCCACTCGATCGTTCACGCCGCGGATAAGCACCGACTGGCTTAACACGGGTATACCTCGCCTGATGAGACGTTCACACGCCTCCCTGGTCTCGACGCTGAGTTCCACGGGGTGATTGACCTGGACCGTGATCCAGAGGGGCCGAAACCCCGAAAGGAGGTCCGCAAAATCATCGGTAACCCGCACGGGCAGGACCACGGGTATCCGGGTGGCGATACGCAACACCTCCACGTGCCCGATACCCCGGAGCTTTTCAAGGAAGTCCGACAGGACGTCGTCGCTCGCCATGAGAGGATCCCCGCCTGAAAGAATCACCTCCCGAATCCCGGGCGCACGTTTGAGGTATTCGATGATTCCCCCTTTTTCTTTCGCATCGAGGTCCCTCGGCCGTTCGTTCCATCTGTGTTTTCGAAAACAATGGCGGCAGTGGGCCGCACAGCGGTTCGTGAGAAGGACCAGGGCCCGGTCGGGATAGCGATGGATAAGACCCGGCACGGGGGACAGACGGGTTTCGTCAAAGGGGTCACGGCTGAGCCGGGGATACTCCCGGAGTTCCTCGACGCACGGAATGAATTGCCGGGAAAGAGGCCCATCGGGTCCGTCACCCGCCACGCGGGAAAGAAGAAACGGTGTGAGGCGCATGGGATAGCGCTCGATAACGGCGTTCAGCCCCCCGTTTTCCGTCGAGCCTGCAATTTTCGCCAGGGCCTCGGGACCGGTGATCGATCGTAAGACCTGACCGTGCCAGTCGGTCGGGTCTCCGACGACGGCGGCCGTTCGATCAGCCGTGAACGATATATTTTCTTTCATATTTCTTATGCAATTACGGCAACCGTTCCGTCTCGTCGGATCCCCCCATACCGGGCCCGGGCTGTCTTCTTTCTAGCACATCCGGCCCGGGCGGCGCCAGACGGAGCGTTCGGAAGGAAAAAGGCCTGAGGTGAAAAGTACCTTGAGCCCGGGGGATATTTGTGGGATCGTAGAGACATGCCGGGGTACGGAAAACGAAAACCAACGGGCCGACGGCTCGAATATACCGCACCCGAATAAGAACGCATAAAGAGGAGGAAAACGTAATGTTTGCTCACAACGCGCAACAGAAACCGAAGACCATCCGATTTTTCATGGGGCTTCTCCTGGTCTGTGCCGTGATTTTGGCCACGGCACCTACCGCATCGGCTCTCGAACCTGTTTACATTCCGCTGGATCCGCTCCTTCCCTCCGCACCCGACTTTCCGCTGGAGCCGATCATGCCTCCGGGGGGCCTTGTACTCCTGCCGGACCTGACGATTAGCTCGGGAGAGCCCTCCTTCACGTCGTCCGGGTTATTTATATTCGGCGGCGATACGATCACCCTCTCCCAGATCACGATCCGCAATAACGGGGGAGATACAACGTCGTTCTTCACCGTATGGGCGTTTATTTCCACCGACGCCACGATCGATCTCTCGGACACGCCGCTCGAATGCCCCCAGATCGTCTGTGCCCTGGCAACCATTAATCTGGCCGCGGGTCAGGAGACCACGTTCGGTCCCTATACGTATAAGATTCCCGCAGGGATGGCCACCGGCAACTATTACGTGGGATACTACGTCGACTACGGTGAAACCGTAACCGAATATAACGAAAACAACAATTCCGAGAGCACCGCGATTACCCTCGGTATGAACATGATCCCCATGCCCCTGAAAGCCGACCTCGAGATCACTTCGGGTGCTCCGACGCCGACGCCCGCAGTAGTCGAACCCGGCGATACCACTTCGCTTGCCACGTTTACGGTGAAAAACACGGGAATCGTCAACGCCGGTGCGTTTAAGATAGGCTACTACCTCTCCACAGACGGAACCATCAGCACGGCCGACACCTATCTCGGCGAAGCGGCGAGTACAGGACTCGTGGCAAGTGCCAGCGCTTCCTACGGCCCGGCAACGCTTACAATTCCCGCCGGCACGGCCCCGGGAACCTACTACGTGGGGATCCTCGTAGATCGGCTCGATGCAGTGGACGAAAGCGACGAGAGCAATAACGCCGTGAGTTCCCCCATCGTCGTAGCCAACTCCGGGCCCCAACAGCTCACCGTCAATATCGTGGGCTCGGGCAACGTGACCAGTTTCCCGGCCGGGATGGACTGCACGGCCGATCCTACGACCCTTACGGCCACTTGTAACACCAGTTTCGATGCGGGCGATGCGGTCTCGCTTACGGCAACCGCCATTGACGGCACGGACTTCACGTCTACCTTCACCGGCTGGTCCGGCGACTGCTCGGGTACCCTCGGGTGTGTGATCACCATGTCCTCGTCGAAGACCGTAACCGCAAACTTCAGTTCCGGCGGCGCCATGATACCGCTCCCGAGCGGCCAGCAGTCGTGGACATACCCACCGGTCACGAACCCGACGAAAAACAACGATCCGGCCCAGTGCAAGCCCTTTGCGGTGGGGGACCTGGCGAGCAACCTCCTCAATCTCCAGGTGGGTCTTCCCATGATCGACGGGGATGCGGATGTCTACCTGGGCGTCTGGTCCGAGGCGCTGGACCCGAACGAGATCTTTCTCATCACGTCAACGGGTATTCAGGCCCTGAGTGACGGACTCGCTCCGTGGGCGGAGGACGTTGGCGCTTCCGAACTCGACGAATCCATCTTCGGCGGGGCGATCGCCCTCAATTCCCTGCCCGCGGGTACCTACTACCTGTACCTGGCGGTAACCCCGGCAAACGCGGGTACCCTCACGAACCTGTATCTCTGGGGCACCTATTTCGTCGTCCCCTGAGGTCTGGAAGATAAACCGGCAAACGCCCCGCCGTTTTCTCGGCGGGGCGTTCTATTCGGTGCCCCGTACCGGGGTCATCCGCGGACGGAAGGCGTCCTGATTTATTATTGTGCAGTATCCGGAAGGCCTTGCTTCTTACGGCTCGCTGATTTGTCTTTGCCGTGTTTATCCACAATCCTTGTGGAAAG
>CAYYSS010000341.1:0-3376 GCA_964474325.1 uncultured Nitrospirota bacterium | reverse complement strand
GAATTTCACCCACTGAAAGACCGTGCCTTTGCACGGCGCACTGCAACTGCAAGGTTTATTTCAGACGTATCGATATTGATACGTTACCCCCGTCTCCGGCCTCCTACCGGGACCGGACCGGGGTGCGGGACTGGGGGGGGTCCAGGTAGCCGAATTTCTGCATCCGGTACCGAAGGGCGTCCCGGGTAAGGTGAAGGAGTTTGGCCGCCCGGGTCTGGTTGCCCTTTGTCATCTCCAGGGCCTGACCAATGAGTTCCTTCTCCACGCTCTCGATATCCACACCTTCGGGCGGAAGTACGACGCTGAGCGTCCCCTCCGTTGAGACCTCTACGGAGGCCGCCCCGGAATTGTCGGCGACGATTTCGCTCGGCAGGTGTTCAGGGGCGATCAGCTCCACGTTTTCAAGAATCATCGTCCGCTCGATCACATTACGGAGTTCCCTCACGTTACCGGGCCACGAGTAAGAAAGAAACGCCTGCTCCGCGGCGGGGGAAAGCCCCTTCGTCTCCCGGTGAAATTCCCTGTTGAATTCGTCGATAAAGTATTTGGCCAGCAAAAGCGCGTCGCCGTCCCGTTCCCGCAGGGGCGGGAGGTGTATCGGAATGATCTTCAGACGATAATAAAGATCCTCCCGGAACGACCCGTCTTTTACCGCACTGGCCAGGTCCTTATTCGTCGCGGCAATGACCCGGACGTTGACGGTAATGTCCTCCACACCACCTATCCTTTTGAAAACCTTTCCTTCGATCACCTTAAGGAGCTTGGCCTGGGTGCCCAGTGTCATATCGCCGATCTCGTCGAGAAAAATGGTTCCTCCGTCGGCCAGCTCGAAGAGCCCTTTCTTGCTCGTTTTGGCATCGGTAAACGCCCCCCGCTCGTGCCCGAAGAGTTCCGACTCGATGAGGTTGTCGGGAAGGGCCGTGCAATTGATCTCCATGAACGGCTGATCCGCCCGCTGGCCCTGGTAATGGATCACCTTGGCGGTAACGTCCTTGCCGGTCCCCGACTCCCCTTGAATGAGAACAGTGGTGGCATCGCTCCGGCAGATCTTCTGGGTAAGGGTGAAGACCTCCTGCATGGCCGCGGACTCGCCGATGACGCTGTCGAACCCATACCGGCCCGACAACTGCTCCCGAAACTGGGAGACCTCCCGCCTCAACTTGACCGTCTCCAGGGCCTTCTCGATAAGAATGCGGAGTTTGTCCATGTTAAACGGTTTCTCCACAAAATCGTAGGCTCCGATCTTGATGGTCTTTACCGCCGTTTTGATATCCCCGAAGGCGGTGATCATGATAGCCAGGGCGTCTTTGTCCTCGCTTTTGATCGCCTCAAGGACCTCCACGCCGGAGAGATCGGGCAGATTTATGTCCAGCAGAAGCAGGTCCGGCTGGTCTTCCCGGTATGCCGCGATGCCGGCCGCGCCGCTGTCTGCCGTAATCACCTGGTAGCCGTCTTTGGTAAGATTCTGCTCCAGGGTCCAGCGGAGAAGCTTCTCGTCGTCTACAACCAATATTTTTGTCCTACCCATGATCACCTCTCTGCTCTATCGGCAGTTGTACAATGAACTTGCTCCCGCCCAGTTCCGCGGGTTCCGCCTGGATCGTACCGCCGTGCTTCTCTACGATACCTTTGCAGATTGCCAGCCCCAGTCCCGTTCCGGCCTGTTTCGTGGTGAAAAACGGCTGAAAGATATCGGACCGTACATCCTCCGGAATACCGGCGCCGTTGTCACTCACCGAGACGGTGATCATTCCCCCGGACAACCCTGCCCGTATCTCGATCCGCCCCCCGGACGCGGGAACCGACTGGAAGGCGTTTTTGACAAGATTAACGAAAACCTGCTGGATCTGGTCGGGATCCATGGTCGAATCCGGAATTCCCGGGTCAACGGCGGTCTCCAAAGTGACCCCCCGCCCGGCCGCCTCGGGTCCGAGCAAGATCAGCGTCCGGTCCAATACGGCGGCGATGTTGGCTGAAACCATATTGGGCGGCGCGGGTCGGGCGTAGGCAAGGAGATCCCGTACGGATTTATCGAGACGGGCGATCTCGCCGAGCACCTCCCCGATAATCCGCCTGCGGGGGTCGTTTCGTTCGAACTCTTCCGCCAGGATTTCCACCGCGCCGCTTATCCCCGCCAGAGGATTCTTGATTTCGTGGGCTACGGCGGAAGCAAGCTGGCCCAGGGTCGCCATACGTTCCATTCTACTCAACTGCTCGGCATGATGGCTTTCGAGGGCCTCGTAGGCGCTTTCCAATTTGTCGAGCATCTGGTTGAGGCTTCCCGCCAGATATCCGATTTCGTCCGTACGCCGGGTCGTGTGGCGGATGGACAGGTTTCCCTTCTCGGCCGCACGCATGGTTTGAATAATTTCGGCCAGTGGTCGGTTCACGATCCGGTCGGTCATAACAAAGAGGGCCACTGCCAGGAGCAAGACGGTTATACCGTAGGAAATTGCCGTACGAAAGGCTACATGGGAGAGCCGTTCGCGGGTCGGCCCCATGGAGACCTCGACGTCAAGGATACCCCGGATATCCTCATCCCCGCCGTGGCAGCGCTGGCACGGCCTCTCGTTCTTTATGGGCACGACCATTGAGTAATACTCCACACCGTCGTCCCGGAGGTGGGAAAAGACCGCCGGTTCGGCCTGATTGTGGTACCGATCCATGTCTTCCTTGTAAATCCGCTTGCCGATTTCAGCAGGAACGGACGACGCGACGATCAGGCCGTCTTCGCTGAACACCCGGACCTCTTTTACGTCCTCGGCCACCATTGCTTCGAGAAACTTCTGGAACTCCCGTCCCCGGCCTTCGAGCATGCTGGTGACAAGGCCGTTTTTAATGACCTCCGTGAGCAACTCCACCCGCTGGCGGTGGTCACTGCGAAGATCAGCCTCCTGAAGCCGGTAATGCCGCCAGGAAAGAAAACCCAGCACCACGATCAGAACGGCGCTCGTCCAGACGGCATACGTCGCTTTAAGGGACATTGCGGATTGCCTGCTCCCGGTCGTAGGCCTTCGTGGCATGACACCCGGGGCTGCAGGATCCCCCGGTATCGCTTTTCTCGAATCCGACGGGAGGTTTCCACCTGCCGAACTCGAATCGTTCGAGGATGTGTTTGGGATTCGTACTGCCATGAACGTCGTGGCAGAAGGTACAGACCCGCCCCTGCTCCGATTTGTTGACGTGACGCCAGTGGAGGTTCTCCCTGCCGTTACGGAAACCTGTCCTGCCGCCCCGGCGGATCAGCGACCGGGGATGACATTTGAAGCACAGCTCGTACCGCCCACGGGCGAACCCCACGTACTGAGCCTCGGGGAAACGGGCACGAAGAATCGACGTATAAGGCGAACTGTGGGGCAGGTGACAGGTCCGGCAT
>CAYYSS010000340.1:0-3386 GCA_964474325.1 uncultured Nitrospirota bacterium | reverse complement strand
GAACGGGTCCGGGCACCGTACGGTAAACGCCACGAAATGTGAATTCCTGCACCATCGCTCAGACCCGCGCCCCGCCGCCGGTTCAACCGGTGTTCATGCCGTGTTGCGGATTTTTTTGAGGCCGCCGGACCCGTATTTTATGCAACGGCAAGGTAGACCCTATTGTTGCAGAAACCTTCGGTGAAACGGGGGCGAGGGGATCAAGAAAATACGCACGGCTACTGCGAGGTAAAGAAACCCACGCTTTTGCGCTATACTGAGCGGAACACAGACTGCACGAACGGAAATTCCGGATTCCATCCCTTTTCACAGGAGAAAGCATGGGACATCTTGTACTCGTGGGCGGCGGTCATGTCCACCTTACCACGTTAAAAAACCTCCGGAACATTACGTCCCGGGGACATCGGGTAACCCTCGTAAGCCCCGAAGACCACCATTACTACTCGGGCATGGGGCCGGGCATGCTCGGGGGATCCTATACCCCCGACGACATCCGTTTTCACGTAAAGAAAATGGTCGAGGACCGGGGCGGCACGTTCCTGCGTTCCCGCGTCACGTCGTTTGATCCCGCGGAGCGGACCCTGACCGTCGACGACGGCACCACGCTTCAGTACGACGTGGCATCCTTCAACATCGGCAGCACGATCCCGCGGGAAACGATTTCGGGAGATGACGCGAATATCTACACCGTCAAACCGATTTCCGAACTCCTGAGAGCCCGGAACGACCTGCTTGAGCCGGGGACGTCTTCGCCCCGGGTGGTCGTTGTCGGAGGGGGGCCGGCGGGTCTTGAGATGGCGGGCAATCTCAGGAGGCTCTTCGACAGCGAAGGGCTCAATGGAACGATTACCGTGGTTGCGGGGCGGCGATTTCTCCATGCGTTCCATCCCCGGGTTCGCTCCCTCGCCCTCGCCTCTCTTGAATCTCGGGGAGTAACCGTCCTCGAAGGGGTGCGGGCTGAGGAGTGTTCATCCGGCCGCGCCCGTCTCTCCGACGGGCGGGAGATTTCCTGCGACGCCCTCTTTCTGGCAACAGGGATCAAGCCGCCTCCCGTTTTCGGCGCATCCGGTATTTCCACCGATACCGAGGGGGGCCTTCTGGTAAATGAATTTCTCCAAAGCGTAGATTTCCCGAACATATTCGGGGGAGGCGACTGCATCGGGTTTCAACCTCGGCCCCTGAATAAGGTGGGGGTCTACGCGGTTCGTCAAAACCCCGTTATTGCCCATAATCTTCTGGCCGCCCTCGAAGGCACGGCCTTACGCCCTTTCGACCCGGGCGGCCCCTACCTCCTGATCTTCAACCTGGGAAATAACCGGGCGATATTCGCTCGGGGATCCCTGGTCTTTCAGGGGAAAACAGCGCATTTCCTTAAAGACCGGATCGACCGGCGGTTCATGAGGGAATTCCAGGTCTCCGGCGAACGGAGCACCGGCGCTTAGACCCGGTTATTTGATCGGGGTCAGAGAAAAAACCGAAAAAGCCCGAGCCAGAAAAGGCACCCGGAGACGGCCACAACCTTCTCCCCGCGCCCGAGACGGTCCGCCCGCATCACCGCGGGAATGCTCAGGGGCGAGGTGAGGAAACAGGCGGTGAGATAGATCCACTTCGGTATCCCCGGTTCTCTCGGTGTATCCGGAAACAGCGAACAGAACGGACATTCGATCTCGCCGTCCAGCCGATGCCCGCACCGGGCACACCTGCTTATCCCGAGGATCTCGTCTAATTCATCATCTTCCATGATTGAAGTTCGGGTCAGATCGTCTCCACCGTCAGGGCCTCGTCGCCGAGTTTTCGGGATGCCTGCTCCAATGCCTCCCGGCCGGCCAGAACCGAAACCGCGCTCCGTGGCCGCCCGGCGACCAGATATTTCTCCGCGCAGAGGACCAGGTCCTTACGGCTGACGGCAAGGGCCCGCTCGCGGAACTCCTGCCGCAATTGACGCGTAAGGCCCTTTTTTGCATTAAAAAACTCCCGCCGCCCCCTGCCCGCCGGAGAGAGGGGGCGGTCCAGCTCACTGAATACCGCCAGGATCGCCTCCTTGATCTGTTCGTCGGAAAACAAGCCGTCACCGGCCCATCGCGCCGCATCGTCGTATACCTTCAGGGTGCGTGCGATATGGGGATCCCGGTACGACACCATGGAAAACAGACCGGTCTCCATTCCGTACAGCGTCATCGCCCCGTACGCGCCCCCCTTCTCTCTGAGTTCGCGATGGAGATACCCGGCTTTCATAAGTCGCGAAAGCACCGCGAGGGGTGCCGCATCCTCGTGGGTATAGGGCACCCCCGGAAAGACCCGGGCAACGTAGGAGACCGGAACCGAAAACGCCCAGCCTCGCCGCCGGCCGGCGCTCTCCGGGGTGTCGCCCGCGGCGGGTAGTGCACCGCTTCCCCCGGCGACAGCGTTGAAAAGATCCGCTAACCGGGGGCTGTCAGCCATGTAGTGGCGCCGTTCTCCGGTAACGGCGCAGCTCAATCGTTCTTTTCGAAGAAGGAGACGGGTCAGTTCCCCAAGTCGAACCGCGAGTTCATCGAGCGCCCTGTCGCCTCCGCTTTCCAGGTTCTTGACGAAACGAACGAGAGAGATCCCCGACCACCGTTCCCGCAACGCCGCCGCCCTGCTGATCACCGCCGCCGCGTTGCCCCGGGCGAAACTGTGCCCCGAACCCGGCAGGGAATTCTCGAGCGAGATCCTGAGCTGCGAAAGGAGGGTCTTCAGCCGTTTTGTATCCTTGAAATCCGGGGCACTGAGAAGATGTCCCAAAAGATCAATTAACTTGCCCTGGTTCTTCACAAGCGCCTTACCCTGGACGACAACCGCGGACGTGAAATCCTCCGGATCGTCGGGACGGGCGAGTATTTCGGGAACCGCCGTCACCCCCCCGGTGGCCGCTTCGAGCCGCTCGGCCATCTCCGTATAGTCGTAGGGTCCGGCGCCAACCTGATTCAAGAAACTGCAGAAAAGCGGTATATACGGCGAAAGCTCCGGCCCCACGTCGTCGATCTCAAAAAACGCAGTGATGTACAGTATGCCGTTGGTCGGTTGGTCGAACCAGGTAACCGGCACGGACTCCTCCACCGAGTCCACGCCCTCAACCCGCCGTTCCTCCCGGGGGATATCCTCCAACTGAAGGGTCGGGAGGCAGGAAACGTCTTCGTCGGCCTCCTGGGCCTCCTGAAGCTCACGGGCCCGCTTCTCGATAGCGGCAATACCGGCGGGATCCAGGCCCGCCCGGATCTCCTCCAGGGTCCGGGCCAGTTGCCTCTCCGCGCGCCTCTGCTCGTCAGGATCGGGCACGAGGGTAATCGTCACCCGATGAGGATTTTCAAGGAAGTGTCGGCGGATGAGATCTTCGAAAAAACCTCCCCGCCCGATCTCTCCCC
>CAYYSS010000339.1:0-3395 GCA_964474325.1 uncultured Nitrospirota bacterium | reverse complement strand
AACAACGCAAAAAAAGGACGGATCTTCCGGTTCACCGGGGACGCCGTGTACGTGACTTCGGCTCCTTGCGGACGTGGTGAAGATATGAACCCGGTCCTCTTCCTGGTTGATCGTCTTCGCCACGATACCCCTCAATCGTTCGAGTTCCCATTCGTTGAGCCAGCACTCGAAGGCGGAACGCTGCCCCCCGGTGGAATGGGCCTTGAGCGCCCGCCGGAGTTTCCGCCGCCGCTTCGACTCCGTCACGTCGTAGGCCACGATGTAGAAAAGACGCGCCATGAAAAAAACATAGCAGAAGGGAACCTGCCGTGGGGAAGAAACAATATTGTCGTTCGGCCGGCCCACGCGAGCCGGCCGAACGACAATCCTCCGCGCCTCCCCTACCTATCGATTTTCAAAGAGCAAAACCCCGCAACCCGGCGCAGGGCATACGTCCACAGATTTCTCAGATTTTCTAAAAAAATTTCCCGTTCCCCAATCTGTGTCCATCTGCGTAATCTGCGGACAAAACCCAACCATGAAAACCTTCATCCACAGATTTCCCGGATTTGCACAGATTTTCTTCAAACCATCTCCTTCCCCCAATCTGCGCAATCTGTGGATAAAACCCAACCATGAAAACCTTCATCCACAGATTTCTCAGATTTGCACAGATTTTTTTCAAAAACTTCTCCTTCCTCAATTTGCGTCCATCTGCGTAATCTGTGGATTCTCCACCCTTTTCTCACTGTCGAAAACGTACCTCCGGAAGAAAAGTGACGGTGCGCCGAAATTCAGCAGCAGGCCCTTCCGCAACCCTGTCGCCTTCAGGTAGTTCAAGACCTGTGCTTCCTCCGCGCCGCCGACTTTCTGTAGCGCCTTCAATTCTACAATCACGGTTTTTCCGCAAATAAAATCCGGGCGGAACGTCGCGGCAAGTCGTTGTTGCTTGTAGTATACCGGCACGTCGATTTCCCGCTCGAAAGGGATTCGCCGCAATACGAACTCTTTTGCCAAGGCGTCTTGATATACGCCTTCCAGGAATCCGCATCCCAGCACCCGGTGCACCTCCATCGCGGCCCCGATAATGGTATACGTATCGGGATCGTCGTTTTTCGCGAATTTTCCTAAGTCCTTCATCACCGTACCACCTTCCCCTTCCGCTCTCATCCCGTGTTCCCCAATCTGCGTTAATCTGCGCAATCTGTGGATCACTCCGGGTTGTGATCGAATATCGTCACATCTCCCGTTACCGGCGAACGATACCTGAGGCTCCGTGCCGTCCCGTGAAGAGCGTGGGCGATTTTCAGGTAGAGCCACACCGGCCCCGGGCCGGTAAGCACCACATCATTGCCTTGCCCCGCCATTTCCCGGGCTCGCGCCGCATATTCGTCGAGCCGGGCGAGCTTCGCCGTGCCGGTGTCGGTATACAGTTCCGACAAGTCGATCAGGATTTCAGCCATTCCGTTATTTCCTTTTCGAGTCCCTGGATCTTCGTGCCGACCACGGTGCGGATATCATAGGCGCGAGCGCGTTCCTCGTCGGCAGGCCGAAGCCGCCGGAAGCTCACCAGCATGGCCTTGGCATTCAGACCGCCCAGGTCCTTGAGCGTGTCGAGCTTGTAGATCGTGTCGTCTTCACGGAGCTGGTTAGGGTTTCTAAACTTCTTCGTCTTGCACTCGACGATATACAGTCGGTTGTCGGCGAGGAACGCTACGTCGATTTCATTTCGGACCTTACACGACGCCGCCTTACAAACCTTCACGCCCTGGGCCAGATCCTGCACCCCGAGCCGATGCCTAAGCCCGTCCACCACGGACTTCACGTGTTCTTCAAGCCAGCCGCCGTTTACGAAGGCTCGGCGTTCTTCGTCGGGAAATCGCAAACGGTCCCCGTCGAGGCGAAGAAGACTTTCCTTCTCGAACCAATCGATCAGCTCTCTGAATTCCTTCCTTTCGAGTTCTCGCGAGTCGATCTTGTCCGACACGAGTCGTCCTTCGGCCGACTGAGCCAGGTAGTTCACGGGCCCGAGGGGCCCGCCATATCGGTGAATGCCGTCGATGATCCCCCGGGTAAGGCGCCGCCAACCCTTGGGTACCGGCGCACGGTCGGGGCGTTCGTCCAAACGATAGCCGTGAACCGCAAGGTAATTCTCCAGCTTTACCCGGTCCTGCAGATCCACCGCTTCTCTTTTCGGGAAAAGCCAGATGAGGCGGTCTTTTTCCGGGTGAACATAGAAGACGGGCAGGCCCAGTTCCCGAAACACCTCGTGGGCCGCGATGGCCATGGGCTTCGTGCCTCCGGTGACGTTCAGGGCCGCGCCCGAATCGGCCAGATCCACGGCGAGATTCGTCAGGGTTTCGCGCAGTCCTTCGATGTCGTAGGCATCGGCGATCGCGTATTGATCCACGCGGACGTCGTACGTTTCCATGACAGCGCGGAGCCATCCGGCCCGTTCCTTCATGCCGTCCGAGACGAGCAGCACAACCCGCTCCGGCCTCGTCCGTTCGTCCAACACCGGCGTGAGGTTCGGCGTCGGTTGCGACGAAACCATGCAGACGTGGGTCAAGTGTTTGTTCATGCAGTGTCCTCCGTGTGGTCGGAGATAAAGATGGGGTTGCCGTCGGCCGCGTTTCGCGGCTCGTCGATCTTCCCGTCTTCGGGGCGTCCGGAAAGGTAGATGCTCGAAACCCCGGCCTCTTCCGCGGCCTGAAAAAGGCCGACGGACATGGGAACCCTGCCGCCGGTGGTATCGACGAAAATCCGGCGCGGGTCCACGCCTTTTTCCATTGCGGCCCGGATCATGGCCCGGGCGGCATCGCGGTTGCTGGCAGGGTCGTCGGGGTCCGAAAAGCCGCTCTCCATGGCGGCGGGGTCATCAAGCAGCGCGATGCGGAGTTCGCCGGCCAGGCCGCGGAGTTCCTCGGCGACATGCCGGGTTTTTTCCGTGTAGACGAAACCGGCGAACTTTGGCTTCAGGTGCCGCAGGATCCATTCGGGCTGCTGCCGGCGGCTTACCGGCACGATCACCGCCTCGACCTTTTCCCGGAGGGGGTCGAAATCGTCCCCCACCCCCTCGAACCGCCGCCGGGAAAGCCGTCTGCGGAACCAACGTAACACCTCTTCCCTGGAAAACCAGGCCATGACGGCACCGGCCACCGTGACGCAGGTGACGAAGTAGCCGAGCACGATGCCGGCCCGGTCCCAGGCAAGTACCGTATTGTCGGACAAGAACCGGTTCGCCACGGCGTAAGAAACCGCCCCGACCGCAAGAGAAAGGGGGATGGTCCAAATGATTTTTTTCATGATCGAACCTCCTCCATCAAGAATAGGCCTTATACGCCTTATGGGACATATAGGACATATGGAACAAAGTTAAAGACATGATAATCATTAGAGTGCACCTCCTCTGGAGC
>CAYYSS010000338.1:0-3396 GCA_964474325.1 uncultured Nitrospirota bacterium | reverse complement strand
GGAAGAAGATCCGGTCCTGGTCTTCAGCCGGAATGCCCGGTCCCGTGTCCTGCACGGAAAACCAGACCCGGCCATCGGCAGTCCCCGTCGACACACGAACTTCACCGCCCCCGGAAACCGCCTGGAGGGCGTTTCGAAATATATTTATGAAGACCTGTTCCACCTGACCGGGATCGGCGTAAAGCATGGGGAGTCCTGAGTCAAGTGATGTCTCCACGGTTACTCCCTCGATCGAATCCCTGAATGCCGGGCCTCCGAGGACCCGGTCGATGAGTCCGTTGAGGTCCAGCGCCTCCTTTTTCGGCGGGGCCTGCCGGGAATAAAGCAGGAGATCCCGGACGATGGTTCCGGCCCGCTCTGCATCGCCGATGATGATATCCACGTCTTCCCTGAGCACGTGGTCCTCCGGGAGATCCCGGCGGATAAGTTTCGCAAGGCCGAGGATATTGGCTATGGGATTATTGAGTTCGTGGGCCACGCCGGCGGTAAACCGTCCGATGGAGGCGAGCCGTTCGGCGTGACGCAGTTTTTCCGCCATGGCCTGCATACGTCCAAGGTTTTCAGCGGTGCGGTTAAAGACCCGGGCAAGTTCCCCGATCTCGTCGTCCGACTCGGCGGGGATCCGGTGATCGAAATCCCCCTGTCCGATCCGCTCGGCCCCCGCCTTGAGGCGTCCTATCGGATCGAGAAGGCGCCGTACCCAGAGAAACGTGGCGGCTACCGAGACAAGGGCGATAAGGGCCAGGAGGACCGTGACCGTAAGGTGAGCACGACGGACGATCACCGGCAGACGATCCCGGGCAAGGATCGCAATACTGCCCACGGTCGGACGACCCGGTTCCGACAGCGGAAGGCGCAGAACCTGGTACCGCACATCGTTTATCCGCATATTCCGGGGCTCGTCGTCGGCGAAAGGAGACGCGTCGAACCCCTCGACGGTGGCCGCGACTACGTGGCCCTGGTTATCGACAAGGGCCAGATCCGCGCCGCTTAAGGCCTTCAACCTCCCGACGAAAGCATGGTCCATGATGATACCCGTCTCGAGGGTACCGATCAGTCGACCCTCGTCGTACCAGACCGGGGCGACGGCACTCAGAAGGAATTGCCCCTCCGCCGGAACAATGCCGGTTGAGACCCGGCCCGAAAGGGCCTCCGCCACCGCCGGGACGGCACTTCGGTCGACTTCGGACAGGTCCGGGGAGCGGGTATCGGCCACCACCCGGCCCCGGGCGTCGCAGAGTTCGATATACTCCACATCGAAACTCCGCGCCAGGTGCTGTACCGCGTGCAGGGGATGCTCCCGCTCCCCGGCAAGTTCAGTGTGATAAAAGAGATTGTCCCGCACCTCGCGGTCCGTGCTGAACAGGACCGCGTAGTTGCGTACCGTACGGCGGTTGTCCGCAAGCAGGTCGTCGACCAGGTTCCGGATACCGGTCAGGTGTTCCTCCTGAAGGGACGAAAGACCGTCCCGGATCGTAACAAAGAGTGCGGGGATAACGGTAACGGTGGCGGCAATCCACATGAGCACCACGATGGCGAGCACTTTCGTCCTGAGCGACAGGCGGCGGCGGATACTCTTAAAGGGGACCGGCCCGAACAAGGTCGCTTCTACTCCAGTGGGGCCAGACGCCGGGAGATGATACTGCGGCCTTCGGCGCTGCCGATAAACCGCAGGAAGCGTCGGACCCGTTCGGCGGGTTCTTTTTGCGTGATGATATAGAGTGTTCCCGTGAGAGGATACGCCTGCTCGAGCACCCCCGCTGCCGTCGGCCGGACACCGTCCACCGAGAGAATCTTCACGCCCTTGCCCTCGGCGAAAACCCTGCTCGTGATACCTATGGCAGTTGGGAACCGGCGTACGTAATCGATAAGCTGTTTATCGGTCCTCACGATAATGGCCTTGTCCGTAAGGTTCGACAGTTCGTCGTTGAGACCGAGAATCCGGCGGACCGGTTCGTCCATATCAAGGCAATGCCGCCGGTAAACCACGGCTATGGGTCGCTCTTTCCCGCCCAGAGTCGACCAGTCCGTAATCTCGCCCCGGTGAACCGCCCGAAGCGTTTTCATATCGATCCCCGTCAGAGGGTTTTCCGGATGCACGATGACGGCCTTGATATCCCGGGCAACGGGATGGGCGGTGAGGTTTAATTCCTCAATCCGGCCCCCTTCGAGCGGACAACAGAGCCCTCCCATCTCGAGCCGGTCGTTTACCACGGCCGCAATTCCGTCGGCGCATCCCCCGCCGCGGACCGAAACCCTGAGCCCCGTTCGTCTCTCGAAGGCCCGGGCCAGATCGTCCATGGTCCCGTAGGTGAGGATATGAGTTCCCTGATAACCGAACTCGGCGGAATGGGCCGCAGGAGACGAACAGAACATAAAGGTTGCGAGACAGAAGAACAACACGCAGGTAAACGCACCGGGTAAGAAACGTCCACGGATTTTAACCATCGTCCATTGTAGCAGGCACCGGCCCTCGGAACCGCAGACGACCGCCCGCGTTCGGCGGAAGTGAGACGGGAGAAGAAACAAGGGAGACGGGAGAAGGGAGAAGTTAGAAGTAAAGTCTTTTCCCGTCTTCCGTCTAACGTTTTCCTGCCTTTCTCGTCTCACGTCTTCCCTTTTCCGTCTTCCCGCCTCTCATCCCCCCTCGCCCGTAGCCTCTCGCCTACAGCCCATCCTTCATGAAGCGGCGAACCAGAAACGACACCAAGCCCTTGGTATCAGCGGAACGGAAAACCGGCACATCCGCATTCAGCGCAAAATCCGCGACAAAGGCTATTCTGTTCCGGATCGCGCCGAGCGGTTCAGTACTTATTTCTTTTCTGAGTACCTCGACTTTGGGCACCTGGGCATTCTTGTACCCTTCCACGATAACGATATCAATGTCCTGAAAAAGCGCGAGCGCCTGTTCAAGGTCAGGATCGCCGTCCGCGCGTCTGACAAGACGGAGCCCGCCGGGTCCTGCGAGTACGACCGATCGGGCGCCGGCCTCGGCGTGGTCCCACGTATCCTTTCCCGGCTGATCGGGCTGGACGGCATGGTGGGTGTGCTTCACGGTACCGACCCGCAGACCCCGGCGGGTGAGTTCGCGCACCAGTGCGGTAACGACCCGGGTCTTTCCCGCGTCGGACCGTCCGACAACCGCTACTGCGGGTATGTTCCGTTTCTTTTCGATGCCCCTTCCCCGCTGATAAAAAGCCGCGCGTCTTCTTGTTCCGGCCGATGTCGCTGTATTATCGCACAGACACCGAAGAGAGCCGACCCTATTGTTGCAAAAGATTTGTCGCGAAAGGGGCCGGTGGGATCAAAAAAATACGCACGGCCACAACAGTCCTGAAACGGCGCACCGGTCCGGGCTCGGTACCGCAGACGCCACGAAAGGTGAATTCCTGCAAC
>CAYYSS010000337.1:0-3401 GCA_964474325.1 uncultured Nitrospirota bacterium | reverse complement strand
GGTGTTTCCGACGATTTCAGGTCCGATCGGCAACAACCGGCAGACCAGAGCCGGGACGCATTCTGATGCTGAAATACATGCTGGATACCAATATCGTCATCTACACGATGAAAAATCGCCCCGAGGAGGTGCGGCAACTTTTCAAGCGCCACCAGGGGCGCATGTGTATTTCCTCGGTGACTCTGGGGGAGCTGGTGTTCGGCGCCGAACGTTCCCGGCAGGTCGAGCGCAATCTTGCGGACATCGAAATGATGACCGCCCGTCTCGAAACACTCCCTTTCGACACTGGGGCGGCATTCCATTTCGGCCAGATCCGGGCGCGGTTATACGGGCTCGGCCGCCCCATAGGCCCCTACGACATGATGATTGCCGGCCACGCCCGGTCGTCCGGACTGATCCTTGTGACCAATAACCTGGACGAATTCAACCGGGTAGAAGGCCTCAGGATTGAGGACTGGACTGCATAGGACGGGCGCCTTTACTCGCCCTTCCGCCTTCGGCGGACCGGGGTGAGGGGCCTTTCCCCGTATCCCCCCCGCCAACCTGTCCGAACAATGGGGACCACCTCTGACGTTAGACGTGAAAAGACTTTACTTCTCCCGTCTTCCCTCTCCCGTTTTCCTTGTTTCTTCTCCCTTCTCCCTTCTTCCGCCTTCCTTCCAAAAAACCGCCGACTGCCGACGTCTTTTCCCAGCCTTTCACTTCTCCCGTCTCCCATTTCCCCTCTGACTTCTCCCCTCTCCCTTCCAGCTTCCGCCGAAGGCGGGCTGTATTCGCCCCGTATTTTATGCAACTGCACGGTCAATCATGCGTATGATTTCCCGGCACGTATCTTCCTGGGACAGCCGGGAACAGTTCACCGTGAAATCGGCATAGCGCCGGTAGAGTCCCGTACGCTCCTCGAACAGGTCGTCGAAACTCTGGTCCGGCCGTTTTGCAAGACCCCGGGTGTCGAGGTCCCGTATGCGGCTGCAGAGGACTTCGACGTCGGCTTCGAGAAATACGATCACCCCGTCCCGGCCGAGGTGCTCCATGGCGGGACTGCTGTAGGCCGCGCTTCCGCCCGTTGCAATCACGTGGTTTCGGCAGGAGAGTGCGACGAGGACATCCTCCTCGATCCGCCGGAGGGCCATATAACCGTCCCGGTCCACGATTTCCTGAAGGGGTCTTCCGGTCTTGAGCTGTATGAGGACATCGGTATCAACGAAATCCCGCGCCGTCATCTTGGCGAGGATCACTCCCACGGTACTCTTCCCCGCCC
Organism: uncultured Nitrospirota bacterium; assembly: GCA_964474325.1. GTDB lineage: Bacteria > Nitrospirota > Thermodesulfovibrionia > SZUA-242 > CAYYSS01 > CAYYSS01. The sequence goes on along the minus strand of CAYYSS010000337.1, from coordinate 2,140 downwards.
CCGGCATTCCAATAAGCACGATATTGCTTTTCTTCTGCAAGGTTTACTCGGAAGCGGTCGGGGACAACGGAGCGGAGGTCCTTCCCTGAAGAGAGAGGGGGAGTTCCAGGCCGTTTTCCTCGAGAAGCGGTCGGTTCGAAAGGATCTCCTCGGCGGGGCCGTCGGCCACAATACGGCCGTCGTTTAAAAGGATTACCCGTTCACACACGTCCCACACCAGATCAAGATCATGGGACGCGATGATCTTGCTGTGGCGAAACCCCTTAAGAAGGCTGATCAGGGCGCGACGGCTTTTCGGGTCAAGCGACGACCCGGGCTCGTCCATCACCAGGATATCGGGTCCCATGGCCAGGACGGTGGCGATAGCCACGGCCTTCTTCTGACCGCCCGAGAGGTGGTGCGGAGGCCGTTTTCTGAGATCAAGCGCCCCTACGGTTTCGAGGGCCGCGACGACGCGCTCTTCGACCGTGTCGGCGTCAAGCCCGAGATTCAGCGGGCCGAAGGCCACGTCTTCTTCCACAAGCGGCATGAAGAGCTGGTCGTCCGGGTTCTGAAATACCATGCCCACGGTACGGCGGACTTCCCGGAGGGTATCGCGGGTAACCTGCCCGTCGCCTATTGTCACCACCCCCCGCTGGACCCGCAGGGTGCCGTTAAGGTGTAAAAGCAGGGTGGATTTGCCCGCGCCGTTCGGGCCGACGAGGCCTACGGCCTCCCCGTGGGTGATACGAAACGACAGATCCCGCAAGGCCTCGGTCCCGTCGGGATAGGAAAACGAGACGCGGGCCATTTCGACGATGTGATGACTCACGGCAGATCAGCCCCCACGGCGGCGGAACCGATCAGGCGGGCCACCGGAACCAGCCGGAAGAATACCGCCGTACCGATCCCCCCCACGAGGACGCCGGCATCCACTGCACGAAAAGAGCGGCGGCCGGTGGTCCGTATCACACCGTCGAATCCGCGCGACAGCATGGCCGTATGAATTCTTTCGGCCCGGGCGCTGGTACGGAAAAAAAGAGCGGAAATGAGGTGCCGAAAGACATGGATCCCCCTGCCTCGCCTGCCCGTGGACCGGATATTGCGGGCCCGGACGATGCGGATGCCTTCGTCGATCAGTACGAAGATGTATCGGTAGAGCATGAGAATCTGCACCACGAACCCGCGGGGAAGGCCGAGCCGGGACAGGGCCTCGCCAATGCGCGGCATGGAGGTGGTGGCAACCAACAGGATCGCCGTACCCACGGTGAGTACAAAACGCAGGAGGATCGATGCAAACGAAACCCATCCGCCGGCCAACGGAATATCCCCAAGAAAAAGGAGGGGGGTGCGGTCGAACACGGGATTCAAGATCCCCACGCCGACGGCAAAGGGCGATGCGAGCAGAAGTCGTGTGGCCACCAGGTCCCACGGAATATTCCCCAGAACGGCCGCCAGGACGGGAAAGATAAAAAACGGTATAAGGCCGGCCACTTCGTACTTGGGAAACGAGACCACGGCGACGATTACGGCAAGGGCCACCACGATCTTGACACGCGGATCGATCCTGTGTATCGGACTTTCTCCGTATCCGAGCGCATCGATCCTTCCGATATTGAGTGCCGCGTCTTCGATTCTCATCGTATGCCGCCGGAGGCGGATTCAGCGGGTACCAGGTTACGCCTCCGTATCCTGAGGAGTGAACCGCTCCCGGATATCTTTTGTCTCCTCGGCCGAAAGGCCGAGGGCGGCGGCCAGGTCTTCCAGGTACCGGAACTCCTCGAAGGTATCGGTCTCTATGGCCGCTACGGAGACCCCGTAGATCATCCGGCGGAGACCCGGATCGTTGACACCGCGTACGAGGGTCGGTATGTCGAGGGGGTTTTCCATCTGCTCCTGAATAAACGACTCCTCGTTTTCGCTGAGGCCGGCGTCACGGATCCGTTCCAGTATGCGTTGCCGTTCTTCGCTGTCGAGAACCCCGTCGGCGTGGGCCGCCGATATCATGGCCTGTACGAGCCGCAAGGCCGTCTCCTCCTCCGTGAGGTCTCCCGCGGGCAACGGCGGCGGAGAAGTTGCGGTTTCGGGAAGGGGCGGCGGGGCCGCGCCGGGGACGGGAGGCGGCGGGCTCGTCGGCGCACCGGGAATCGGGGGCGGTACC
>CAYYSS010000336.1:0-3440 GCA_964474325.1 uncultured Nitrospirota bacterium | reverse complement strand
GTTGTACCGGAAAGGGCGAAATACTGTTTGGAACCGTAGCCTCCCTTTTCCTGCCGCACCCGGTAGAGCTTGAATTTTCCGTGCATCCGGGTCGCGTTTTCGAATAGCCCGCTCAGTTCCCTGAGCGCTCGAAGGAGCCCCCCGTATCCCGCGAGGCGTTGGGGGGCGTTGTCCGAAAGAAGGCCCCGGTCCACGCTTAAGACCCCGTCGTCAAAAACTTTCCTCATCTCGACCGGGACAAGGCGAGTAGTTACGCATTCCGGCACTGCCAGTTCCTTCAGCTCTTCCAGGTCCAGTTTTTCCGGATGGGCGAGGAGCTTCGCGAGTTTTTTCAGTTGCTTGCCCGCGTCGTTATTGAAGCGTTCCGTATCCCAGCCGTCCGCGGCGGGGTCGTCGATCTCCCGCCACATCCGGCGCACCTGTTCCGGACTTGCACCCACTGAAACGCCCGCGCCCCCGTCGGGCATGGGACCGTCGAAAAAGCCGCCGGCACCGTAAGCGCTTACCGCGCAAAGCAGAAATACCAGACCGAAAAGAACGCCGCAGCCCCGTCGGCCGACCGCGTGCGTCATCGTGTTGTGTTCCTCTTCGTCATAACCAGGTACCCATCAGTGCCTGAAGTATACCTTAAGTCGCTGCGAAACCCGTACAAAAGGAGGAACGACGGCGAGGTGTTTCGTCGTACGCGCCCGGGCACCGACGTCATCGAAGATAAACGTCCCGGCGATGTCCGCGAATCACAAACACAACGAGGGTGCCGTCACGAATCGCGCATATGATTCGATACGGACCTACCCGGTATTTCCAGAAACGGCCGAATTCCGGACCACGAAGGGGCGCACCCACGATCCTCGGTGAATCACGCTCCACGACACGTTTCTGCAGGAAAGAGACGATGCGCTCCTGATCCTTACGGGGAAGGTTGGAGAGTTCCTTTTCGGCCCTGGGATCAAACTCGATCCGCCAGCCCAAGCCGTTTCCTTACCTCTTCGAGCGGTATCCCGGGGAGATCGTCTTCCAGCCGTTGTACGGCGAGATAGTAGTCTTCCAGATCGTCGAGATATTCCACGATCGCCTCGCGGGCGTAAAACGTCTTGGTTCTCCCTGTTCGTTTCGCGAGAGCGTCACCCGAAAAGGAAAAGTTGGCAGTCGGCGGTCGGCAGTCGGCAGTCTTTTGGAAGGGAGACGGGAGAAGTTAGAAGGGAGAAGTAAAGTCTTTTCACGTCTCCCGTTTTCCGTCTGACGTTTTCCTGTCTTTCACGTCTGACTTCTTCCCTCTGCCTTCTGATGCTGCGGCCGACAGACACAGGACCCGGCTAACCGAGGAGTTTCTCTTCCTCCTCCCGGAACCGCTCCTCCGCCTCTTCCAGGTTGAGCGCAACGTCTTCCCATTGCCGCGTGAGCCGGGCGAGTCCCGCGTCCACGTCCCCGAGCTGCCGTTGTACCTCCGCGGATCGTTTTCCATCCTGGTACACCGCCGGGTCGGTAAGACGCTCCCGAAGGTCGTCGCGAAGCGCCTCGCTCTCCTCGATCTCCTTTTCCAGTTCCTTGATACGCCGTTTCCAGTCGGCCGTTTCCCTGTAAAACCGGTTCCTCAACTCGCCGAGGGCCTGCCGCCGCTCACGGCCCTGCTTCGGGGCCCCGGCGCGTTTCGGCGTATCCACCGGGCGGCGCTTCGTATCGTCCGCCGATCCGCCCGCAGCGGGTTCCGAAAGTTCGTCCACATCGCCCAGGTGCCACCATACGCGGCCCTTTTCAACGACGAGGATTTTCGACGAGACGGCACGGATAAAGTGGCGGTCGTGGGTAACAACACAGAGGGTCCCGTCGTAGCTCCTGAGGGCCTCCTCGAGTACGTCCCGGGAAGCGATATCCAGATGGTTCGTGGGTTCGTCGAGAAGCAGAAGGTTCGGAGCGGTTACGAGGAGCTTTGCAAGGGACAGCCGTGCCCGCTCGCCGCCCGAGAGAACCGAAACCTTCTTATCCACATCGTCGCCGGAGAAGAGAAACGATCCGAGTACGCCGCGGAGATACGTCTGCCCCGTTTCCGGCGCAACGGCCGACAGTTCCTCCAGCACCGTATTTTCGGGGGTCAGGGCCTCGAGCTGGTGCTGGGCGTAATATCCGACCCTCACCTTCAGCCCGAGTTTTCTTCTGCCGCGGTCCACGGATTCCGTTCCCGCCAGGATGCGGAGCAGGGTCGACTTCCCTGCGCCGTTCGGTCCGACCAGGGCGACCCGGTCTCCGCGGTAGAGTTTGAAATCGAGGCCGGTATAGATCCGGTTTCCTTCGAAGGATTTCTCGACGCCGGAAAGCTCGGCCACCTCCTTGCCCGACCGGACGCAGGGCGGAAAACCGAACCGGACCCGGCCCGTCTCGACCTCTTCGGGCCCCAGTTCGGCCCGAATCTTCTCGAGCTGTTTCACCCGGGACTGGACCTGCCGTGCCTTCGTTGCCTTGGCCCGGAAACGTTCCACGAAACGCTCGGTCTCGGCGATTTTCCGTTCGATTCCCCGCCGCCGGGCCTCTTCCTGCTCCCGACGCTCGGCACGGGCATCGATAAAGGCATCGTAATTACCCGGATACACCGTAAGGGTACCGCCCCGGATCTCGGCCACCCGTTTCGCAAACCGGTTCATGAACGAACGGTCATGGGAGATTACGGCAATTGCGCCTTCGTAGGTCTCGAAAAAACTCTCGAGCCAGAGCAGGCTCGGAAGATCCAGGTGATTTGTGGGCTCGTCCAGAAGAAGGAGATCGGGCCTGCCCACCAGGAGCCGGGCAAGGGCAACCCGCATGAGCCATCCGCCGCTCAAGTCGGCGAGAGGCCGCCCGAGATCCTCGCCCGAAAAACCGAGCCCGCTGAGAATCCTTCTGGCAAGGGGTTCAAGATCATAGCCCCCCGCACGGTTGAAACGCTCCTCGGCGGCACTCAGTTCCTTCGCCAACTCCGCCAAGGCCTCCGGCGGGCCGCCGGCCGAGATCTCGGCGGAGAGGAAATGTATTCTTTGATCAAGCCGTACGAGGTCATCGGCCCCTCCCACGGCCTCCTCCAGGACGGTCTTCGTGCTCGTGGAATCCACGTCCTGTTTGAGATAGCCGATCGCCGAGTAGCGGTTTTTCGCTATCGTTCCCCCGTCGGGCCTGGTCTCGCCGGCGATAATGCGGAAGAGTGTCGTCTTGCCGGCCCCGTTTGGACCGATTACGGCCAGCCGTTCCCGGGGGGCGATGCTGAGCGTTACGCCGCGCAGTAACTCCCTGCCTCCGACCGTTTTGTCGATGCCGTTCAGCGAAAGCACGTTTTCAGAAAATAAAAACGGCGTACGCCACTCTTACCCCCAACGTTGCAGAAATTTCCCGGAAAAGGGGCCGGTGGAATCAAGAAAATACGCACGGCTACAGCACTCCTGAAACGGCGACAGGGTCCGAACACGGCATGG
>CAYYSS010000335.1:0-3449 GCA_964474325.1 uncultured Nitrospirota bacterium | reverse complement strand
ATCATCGCGTCGATAAACGCGTCCAGGGTCTGTTTCGATTCGGTCTCCGTGGGTTCGATCATAAGGGCCTCGTCCACGATCAGGGGGAAGTACATGGTCGGCGGATGAAAGCCCCGGTCGATCAGGGCCTTGGCGACGTCAAGCGCCGAAACGCCGTACCGCTCCTTTAACCGCTTTGCCGAAAGAACGCATTCGTGCAGACAGACCCGATCGACGCCGGGGGCGTAATACTCCTGGAGCCGGACGCGGACGTAGTTTGCGTGGATCACGGCGTGTTCGCTCACCCGGCGGAGGCCGTCCCGGCCCAGGGTAAGAATATAGGCGTACGCCCGCACGATTACGCCGAAGTTTCCGTACAGGGGAGCAATATACCCTATCGACTCGTCGTAGTCGTACCGGAGGGCCAGGGTGTCGTCGTCCCGTTTCACCACCCGGGAGACGGGGAGATAGGGAACCAGTTTTTCGGCAACCCCCACGGGACCCGCCCCGGGGCCTCCGCCGCCGTGGGGTGTGCTGAAGGTCTTGTGGAGATTTACGTGCAGGACGTCAAACCCCAGGTCCCCGGGCCGCACCCTGCCCACGATGGCGTTGAGATTGGCCCCGTCGGCGTAGACGAGCCCGCCGGCCCTGTGGACCATATCGTTTACGGTCCGGACGTTGGGATCGTAGAGTCCAAGCGTATTGGGGCAGGTGAGCATGAGTCCGGCAACGTCGTCGCCGAGGGCTTTTTCGAGGAAACGGAGGTCCACGTTGCCGTCCTCGTCCGAACGGACGAGCCGTGTTTCAAATCCCGCCAGGGTACAGCTTGCCGGGTTTGTGCCGTGGGCCGCGTCGGGTACGAGGATGAAGCGCCGCCGTGTGTCGTTGCGGGCCCTGTGGTACGCCGCGATCAGCATGAGCCCGGTGAGTTCACCGTGTGCCCCGGCCAGCGGCTGAAACGTGAATTCGGCAAAACCCAGGATATCCGAAAGGAGCCGCCCGCACTCGTAGATAACCGTCAAGGCCCCCTGCACAAGGCGGGAACCGTGCTTGAACTGGGCAAGCAGGGGGTGAAGCTCCGAAAACCCGGGCAAGGCCGCCACGTCTTCGTGAAACCGGGGATTGTATTTCATCGTACACGAGCCCAGGGGATAGAAATTGGTCTCGATGCCGAAATTCATACGGCTAAGATCAACGTAATGCCGGATCGCCTCCAGCTCCGTAACCTCCGGCAGAGCCGCCGGTTCGGCTCGCCGGAGGTGTGCCGGAATCGACGACGCCCCTTCCCCGGGGACGTCCAGCGTCGGCAGGGTGGAACCCCTGCGGCCCCGGGCGCCTTTTTCGAAGATCAATTGCACAGGACGGCCTCCAGGGCCACGGAAAAGGTCTTGATCTCTTCCCGGGTCCGTTTCTCCGTGACCGCAACGAGGAGTTCGTTACTCCGCTCGGGAAAATAGCGGCCAAGGGGAAACCCCGCCGCGAACCCCTTATCGATCATCCGGCCGACGGTCTGCCCGGCATCCACGGGAAGCCGAACCGTAAACTCGTTAAAAAACGCCCCGTCGTCCGCCGGTGAGACACCGGGGATGGCCAGCAGGCACTCCCGTGCGTACCGGGCCTTTGCCGCGCAGAGTTCACCGACCCGCCGAAAACCGTATTTGCCGAGGAGGGTGAGATAGATCACTGCCCGGAGCGCCAGCAGGGCCTCGTTCGTGCAGATATTCGACGTCGCCTTTTCCCGCCGGATATGCTGTTCCCGGGCCTGGAGGGTAAGTACGTACCCGGGGGTACCCGCCAGGTCAACCGTTCGGCCGGCGATCCTGCCGGGGATCGACCGCATGAACTCCCGCCGGGCCGCCAGGACGCCGAGATAGGGTCCGCCGAACTGTAGGGGGCTTCCGAGGCATTGCCCCTCCGCCGTAACAATATCGAATCCCATGTCCCCCGGGGTTTTGAGAAGGGACAGCGCGATGGGATATGTGGAACAGATCGTAACGATACCTCTGTCGCGGGCCTCGGCCACGACATCGGACCAGTCCCGGATCGTGCCGAAGAAACTCGGGTATTGGATCACCAGGGCCGCCGTCTCATCGCCCCGCCGGTCGAGGGCCGTCATGATCGCCCGGGCCTCCTCGTCGAGGCCCGCTCCGGGATCGGTCGAATCCACGGAAAGAGAGATATTGCTGCTGTAACAGTCGATCATTTTCCGGTAGATGGGCGACAGCGAACCCGCCACGACAACCCGGGCGCGCGGGCTCTTGCGCAGGGCCATCAGGATAGCCTCAAACAGGGCCGTGCCTCCGTCGTACAGCGAGGCGTTTGCCACTTCCATGCCGGTAATCCGGCATATCGCGGACTGGTATTCGTATATGGCCTGAAGGGTACCCTGTGAAGCCTCCGGCTGGTACGGCGTATATGCGGTCAGAAATTCTCCCCGATCGACAATCGATGAGATCGCGGCCGGAATCACATGGTCGTAGAAACCGCCCCCGAGAAAACAGACGGGGTCCGTTACGTTCCGGTCGGCGAGTGATTTCAGGAGGCGGAAGACCTCGTATTCCGAACGGCCCGGGGGCACGGCTTCGAGTGCCGGCGGGTCTTCATCGACCCGGGCCTTCCGCCAGAGGTCGTCCATGTCGTCCACACCGATGGTACGGAACAGTTCTTTCCGCTCCGCTTCCGTCGTGGGAATGTAGGGCACGTCAGGCGCTCCCGGCGGGTTTTACCCCTTTATCTCCTCCGTAAAGGCGCGATAGGCCGCTTCGTCCATGAGGGTGGCGAGTTCCGACTCGTCCGCCCCGTTGAGACGGAAAATCCAGCCCCGGTCCTCCGCCGATTCGTTGATGGTCTCCGGGGCGTCGGCAAGGCTCTCGTTAACCTCGCACACGACACCGGACACAGGGGCGTAGATGTCCGAGGCGGCCTTGACGGACTCCACGACCGACACCGTATCGCCCTGTTTGAAGCGCGTGCCCAGGGCTGGCAGTTCGATGTACGTGATATCGCCGAGTTCGTCCGCCGCGTACGTGCTGATACCGACCGTGGCCGTGCCGTCTTCGACCGAAACCCACTCGTGTTCCCGGGTGTAGTAGATCATGGTTTTATGCCTCCTCCAAACGTATCCGCGCTGTACCGTTTCGATAAAACGGAAGGCGGGTTATTGTTGCCTCAAGCGAAGGGCTGTGTTCTGAAAGCAGGAGCGGTGTGCCCTCGTCCGTCGGAAACGATGCATCGATAAACGCCAGGGCCACGGCGTGACTCAGCGAGGGGGCAAAGGACCCGGATGTGACCCGGCCGACCGTCCGCCCGGCAACGGTGCGGACCCCGGCTCCCGCCCGGGCCGTTCGCCGGCCCGCGAGTTTAAGTCCGACCAGCCGTTTCCGGACGGGCCGGGAAAGGGCCGTATCGCCCCGGGGCGTTGCCCCCGGTCTCAACATAAAACCAAACCCGGCTTCCACCGGTGTCACGTC
>CAYYSS010000334.1:0-3460 GCA_964474325.1 uncultured Nitrospirota bacterium | reverse complement strand
TCCGCCCCTTTTGATAAATTCACAGAAATCACTTCCGAGAAGTGCGGAATGTAAGCTATGGGCAATGGGCGAGAGGCAAGGGGGGAGGGCCAGGAAGACGTAAGACGTTAGACGTGAAATGACTTTACTTCTCCCGTCTTCCCTCTCCCTTCTCCCGTCTTCCCTCTCCCTTCTTCCGTCTTCCCTCTCCCTTCTGACTTCCGTCGAAGGCGGGTGCACCGGACCCTTCTCCAGGAATCTTTTGCAACGTCAAGGTAAATTGCAAAGTCGGATCGACCCTTCGTCGAGAAGACCCGACTCGGGAAGTTGCAGATAATGCAACAAGCCCTTGATTTAGCCGGATTACCATGGGACAATGAGACACAACGGCGGAAAAAAGGGGGCATATCGTGCGAAGCGGAGAACTCAGACGCCCGGCCGTAGCCGGCCAGTTCTACGAAGGGAGTGCGCGAAAGCTACAGGAACAGGTCGACAGCCTCCTTGTTCCGGCGGCCGAACCGGTCACCGCCCTGGCGGCTGTCGTCCCGCATGCAGGTTTCATGTACTCGGGTTCCGTGGCAGGCCGGGTCTACGGGGCGATGCGGCCCGCCGACGTATACATCCTCGTCGGTCCGAACCATACCGGACTGGGGGTGCCCGTGTCACTCATGTCGTTTGGCGAGTGGGAGATCCCGGGACAGCGCCTTCCTATCGCCTATCGGGTCGCCCAGCGGTTACTCACCTCGGTTGAGTTTGCCGAAGAAGAGGAACAGGCCCACAAACTCGAACATTCTCTGGAAGTACAGCTGCCGTTCGTCAAACGTGTTTCCCCCAATGCCAAGATCGTTCCCATCGTCATCGGCGATACACGTCTTGAAACCTGTATAGCCCTCGGCCGGGGACTTGCCCAGGCCGTGGTGGAAGACACCAGGTCCGTACTCCTGGTGGCAAGTTCGGACATGAGCCACTACGTCCCGGATACGCTGGCCCGGGAACTGGACCAAAAGGCCTTGGACCGCATACGCGCCCTCGACCCGGAGGGCCTGCACAGGGTGGTTAAGAATCTGGGTATCAGCATGTGCGGGGTAGCCCCGACAACAGCCGTTCTCGCGGCGGCCGTAGCCTTGGGCGCCGAAAAGGCCGACGTGGTCGCCTACATGACGAGCGGCGATATAAGCGGGGATCGTGATCGGGTCGTGGGCTACGCTGGCGTTGTAATCACCTGAAGGCGGACTCGATCCAGGCGGTCAGGGAGTACCGAAACCGGACTCGGCCCGGTTTTCAAAGCGGGTATATTCGTTCATAAACGTAAGCCTCACCAGTCCGATCGGCCCGTTCCGTTGTTTTCCGATGTGGATCTCGGCCTCGCCTTTGATCGACGGATTTTCCTTGTCGTAGACCTCGGGCCGGTATATGAAGAGAATAACGTCCGCATCCTGCTCGATCGCGCCCGATTCCCTGAGGTCCGCCAGGTTGGGAATCGGCGGACGACGTTGCTCCACAAGCCGATTAAGCTGACTCAACGCGATTATCGGAACCTTGAGTTCCTTTGCCAGTGCCTTCAGCGAGCGGGAGATATCGGATATTTCCTGTTCCCGCCGTTCCATGCCGGCCCTGCCTTTCATGAGCTGAAGATAGTCGACGATAATGAGCGAAAGGCCTTTATCTTTCTTCAAGCGACGGGCCTTGGCCCGCATCTCCAGTACCGTCGCGTTCGCCGAGTCGTCGATATAAATCGGCGCCTCGTGGATCTTGCCGGCTGCGGTCGCCAGTTTGGGCCAGTCGTTTTGGGACAGATATCCCGTCCGGACGTTCTGGGAATTGACGCGGGCCTGCCCACAGAGCATCCGCAATACCAATTGCTCTTTCGACATCTCAAGACTGAAGATCGCCACAGGTTCCTTCCGGTCGATACCCACGTGCTCGGCGATATTGAGGCAGAATGCCGTCTTCCCCATGGAGGGGCGACCCGCCACGATGATCAGATCCCCCGGCTGAAAGCCGGCCGTCCGCTGATCCAGATCCTCGAACCCGCTCGGGACGCCGGTCACCAGTTCCTTCTTCTTGTACAGATTCTCGACCATCTGAATACTGTCGTGGATAATGTCCCGGGTGGGCACAAACGACTGCCGGATTCTCTTTTCCGAGAGTTCAAAGATACGTTTCTCGGCCTCGTCGATCAGGTCGTCTACTTCGAGCCCCCCCTCGTAGGCAAGCCCGGCGATTTCAGTGGACGTGGTGATGAGATTTCTTCCGGCGGCCTTCTCCCGGACGATTCTGCAGTGGTGGCGGATGTTGGCTGCCGTGGGAACGGATTCGACCAAGGCGGCCAGATAACTGCTTCCCCCTACGGCTTCAAGTTCGTTTTTTCGTGAGAGTTCGTCCGAAAGGGTGATCAGGTCGATGGGTTCGTTGCGTTCATCCAGATCCAGCATACGCTGGAAAATCCGGCGGTGGGCATCCCGATAGAAATCGTCGACCATGACAATTTCCATGGCCTTTGCGAGTCCTTCGTTTTCAAGGAGGATAGCCCCGAGAACCGACTGTTCGGCCTCCAGGTTCTGTGGTGGGATGCGGTCGAGCGGAATACCCGAGGGCGCCCGCGCAATCCCGGATTTTTTGGACGTGCCGCCTGTGGTGGGGCCGTCCATGGCCCTCCGACCTAGGCCCCCTGGTCCGTGGACGGCGTATCCGCGGTCTCTTCAGCCGCCGTTTCCCCCGCCGTCTCCGCAGTCTCGTCGCCGGCCTGCTCCGCAGCCTGTTCGGCCGTCTGTTCGGCGGTCTCGCCCGCCGCAACCGGTTCCGGCGCGGTTGCACCGTCTTCGCCGATCACGTGAACCGTAACGTCGGCGTGAACCTCCATATGTACCTTGACGGTCACCGTGTGGTCACCCAGACGCTTGATGGGCTCACCGATGCTGATCTTCCGGCGATCAACCTCAAACCCCTTTTCCTTCAATGCCTCGGCAATATCCGCCGCGGTCACGGAACCGAAAAGCTTCCCCTCGCCGCCGGCCTTTTTCTCAATCGTGAGCTCGACACCGCTCAGGCTCTTCGCAAACGCCTCGGCCGATTCCCGGACCTGGCTGGCCTTTTCAAGAATAACCGCCCGTTGCCGTTCGAGCCACTTGACGTTCTTTACGTTGGCAAGAAGGGCCTTCTGTTTCGGCAGGAGGAAGTTCCGGGCGTAACCGTCCTTGACTCTAACGGTCTCACCGGCCCGGCCAAGACCTTCTATATCTTCCGCGAGGATAATCTGCATGTTTCGGTACTCCTTTCAGGCATTCAGTACGGCCGATAATTTTACGAAACCCCCTGACAGGCTGTCAACCGCCCCGATTTTCTTACCTGACCGGAAAGTTAACCCTATTGTTGCAAAACCGATCAGCAGGTGCGGCCCGATGTTCACCTTCCCGGCAACCGCCGGTAGAGTCGATACCTGGCGCGGTTCCCGCAGGGTTGGGGAGTAGCTGTTTCCGGT
>CAYYSS010000333.1:0-3462 GCA_964474325.1 uncultured Nitrospirota bacterium | reverse complement strand
AATGTCTACAGCCTGATTCCCGCTTCGGACGATGATATCGAGCGGATCGAGGTCATCCGCGGGCCCGGGGCGTCCCTATGGGGCGCCAACGCGGTCAACGGCGTAATCAATATCATCACCAAGAGTTCCCACGACACCCGCGGCACCCTCGTAAGCATGGGAGGCGGCACGGAAGATCGTCTGATAACCGGGGTCCGTCAGGGCTTCAGTCTCGGCGACTACGCCTCGCTCAGGATCTATGCGTCCTATGCCGAACGGGACGACTTCGCATCGTTATCGGAAGGCGGGCTGGACGACGACTGGGAGACGGCGCACCAGGGATTTCGTATGGATTGGGACCGTTCTACCCGGGACTTCTTCACCCTCCAGGGCGATACATATCACGGAAGGATCCGGCAACGGACCGGGACGGCTCTCCGTGAAACCCATGTCCAGGGCGGCAACCTCCTCGGGCGCTGGGAGCACCGTTTTTCCGAAGAATCGGTCCTGACCGTTCAGTCGTACGTAGACCGCACCGAGCGCCACAACACCAGTTTCGGAGAGGATCTGGATACATTCGATATCGACATCCAGCACCGTTTCTCCGCAGGCGCCCGCCACGAGATCATGTGGGGGCTCGGGTACCGCTCGCTCCGTTCGGAAACCGATGACGGCGTGACCCTTATGTTCGATCCCGCGACCCGTCACGACGCCCTCCTCAGCGCCTTTCTCCAGGACAGCATCTGGATCGTGCCCGACCGTTGGCGTATCGCCGTCGGTTGCAAGTTCGAAGACAATGACTATACCGGCTTTGAATACCAGCCCACCGTACGGCTCCTCTGGACCCCATCGCCCGTCTCCACGGTCTGGGCGGCCGTTTCACGGGCGCTTACCATGCCCAACCGTCACAACAGCGACGTCTTCCTGGCCGTGGATATTCCCGGTATGGGCCCCTTCCCGGTTCTCGTGGGTAATCCGGATCTGGACGTGGAAAGAGCCGTGGTCTACGAGGCCGGGTACCGAACCCAGGTTACTCCGGCCTTCAACCTGGACCTCGCCCTGTTCTATACCGATCAGAAAGATATCGCCGCCACGGACTACGATCCCATGGGAACGTCGTCCTTTGAAAACTCCCGGAGCGTCGATGCCTTCGGTGTCGAGATCTCCGCCACCTACTCCCTCACCGATTGGTGGCGTATACACGCAAATTATTCCTTCCTTGACGTGGAGTCGGATTCGGCACCCGGCAGTTCGGCGGAGGAACGCCTGGAGGACCAATTCGCCGAAGTGGTGGACCCGGAGCATCAGGTACAGATCCGGTCCGCGATGAACCTGGGGCATAACCTTGAGTTTGACGCATCGCTGTACTACGTTGATGAACTCCCCCTGTCGATTGACGGGTCCTTGCCCGACGTTCCGAGCTACACCCGGGTTGACGTCCGCCTGGGATGGCGGCCGGTGGAATGGGCGGAATTGAGTCTCGTTGGGCAGAACATCCTCGACCGGAAACATCCCGAGACGGCGGATAACGGCACGCTGGTCGCGGGACAGGCGGAACGGGCCTTTTTCACAAAACTGGTCCTTATGTTCTGATATGCACCCCGACCCGTAACGGTTCGGAGCGTGCCGGACATTTGTGAGAAGTATCCGAAAGGACAAAGGACTGTCCGTAGCGGTGTCGAAACAAAACAAACGTCCCTTATCCCCGCCGGCCCTGTTCGCCCTGGGACTCCTGTGTTTTCTCGTACCGTACTGTCTCGCTTCCGGCGCACGTGGAGCGCCCCCCCCGGTTCGTCCCACCGAAGCCCAGCTCAAGACCGCATTCCTCTATAATTTCGCAAAATTCATCGCCTGGCCCGACGGAAAATTCTCCGGCCCGTCGGCCCCCATGCGTTTCTGCGTGCTCGGCGACGATCCCTTCGGCCCCGCGTTTGACACATTGACGGGTACCACGGCCCAGGGCCGCCCGATTGAAATCCGCCGCTATCCCCGTTTGCTCCCGGGTGTGGAGGAGTGCCACGTGGTCTTTGTCGCAGAATCCGAACGACGACACCTGCGCCGTATTGTCCCGATCCTGACACGCGCCCGGGCTTTGAGTGTCTCGGACATACCCGGGTTTGTCGCACAGGGCGGGGTCATCGGCCTTTTCAAGGATCAGGGGCGTATCCGTTTCACGATCGATCCGGACGCCGCGTCTCGAGCCGGTCTTTCCATAAGTTCCCATCTCCTGCGTCTGTCGCGCAGTCCCGAACCGAAACCGGGAGCCCGGTTGCCGGCGGACGGCACAACCGACTCCCGTACCGGGGGAAAGCAATGAAAAACTGTTTCAGCTCTATGTCGATCAGGAACAAGGTCATGACCCTTATCATGACGGTAAGCTTCCTGTCCCTCAGCGTCGTCATCTTCGCGATCGGGACGGACCACTGGTACTCGGAGAGGCGTGCCCTGGTCCGCGACGCAGGTATCCAGGCCGAGATCCTCGGGGCCAATACGGCGGCCGCGCTGGTATTCAACGACCCGAAGGCCGCCCGGGCCACGCTGGTCACTCTGCGCGCTCGACCGGCCGTCATCGGCGCCGCGCTCTACGACGCCTCCGGGGAGCTTTTTGCGTTCTATGTAAAGTCCGAATACGATGCCCGTTCGATTCTCCCTGATCGATGGTCCGGCGAGGATGCTCGCATAGGACACGACTACCTGCGGGTCGGCCGTTCCATCGCCCTCGAGGGAACACCCGTGGGATCCATCCTGATCATCCACGACCTCGCACCCCTCCATGCCCGGGTCACCAACCGAATCAGTATTGCGACGGCGATACTGTTTTTAGCCCTGATCGTGGCGTTCATACTGTCTTCCATGCTCCAGCGGATTATTTCCGATCCGCTCATGCGTCTGACCAGCCTGACCGAAAACGTCTCGCGGACGAAAAACTATGCGGTACGCGCCCTCAAGGAGAGCAACGACGAGATCGGCGATCTTGTGGACGGCTTCAACGAAATGCTCTCCCAGATCGAAACACGGGACCGCGAACTCCGCAGTGAGATCCGGCGCCGCCTCGAGATCGAGATCGCCCTGAGAGAGAGCGAGCAGCGTTTCCGCATGATCGCCGAAACGTCCCGCGACATGATTACTATGGTGGATGCCACACGACGCCTGATTTTTGCAAACCCGGTCTCCGCCGAACTCCTCGGGGTACCGATCGAAGACCTCCTGTACCGACCGGTGGACGATATCGTCCACCCCGAAGACCGGGACCAGGTCCGGGCGGAAATGTCCATGGCGTTCGACTCCGGCGCGGCCACCCATCCGCCGATTACCCTGCGCCTGTTAAAGGGCGACGGAAGCTATCTTGAGGCCGAGGCCAGCGGGTTCGTAATCGACCTGGGCGACGGCGGCCGCTACCTTGGGGCGATCGTACGTGACATTACGGAACGAAGAAGAGCCGAACGAACGGTACGGGAAAGCGAGCGGAAGTTCCGAAGCATC
>CAYYSS010000332.1:0-3496 GCA_964474325.1 uncultured Nitrospirota bacterium | reverse complement strand
TCGACCACGACGCTGTGATAACGTTGCCCGTCATTCATATCTTCCGACACGAGCCGAGAGCATCCCGCCCGTTCCGCAGCCGCTATGATGAGGGAGTCCCAGTAGGAGAGGCCGTAGATTTTCCCGGTTTCGATGGCACGCCGCACCATGGAGGCATCGACTTCCTGCACCGGCATGACACAGAGGATATCGATAATCGCCCCGGCCTCGTCGACCGACAAAGGCACGGGAATACGCCTGGTAACGGCAGTGAAAAATTCGCCGATGACCTGCACCGATAAAACTCCGCGTTCCTCGGCCAGAGCCTCGGTCAATATCCGCTGGGCTGTCCGTTGCTTTCGCGGGTCGTGCGAGTCGTATGCGTAAACGACCACGTTCGTATCAATGAAATACTTCTCACTCACCCGGCGTTTCCCCGCGGCCTCCGTTCGAACGCAATTCGACTCGATCAGCGGTCATGCAAGTCGTCTCTCGTCCACCTGCGCCGCCCCATGTCGCGGCTCAGTTCGCGGAACGTGCCGTCGAGCGCGTTCGCGGCACGGGCCTTCTCGACGGTATCCCGTTGAGCCACCTGTCCGAGGTACTCCCTGACCATCGCCGCAAGCGTGGTATTTCGTTCCACCGCAATCTTACGGACTTTTCTTACAATCTCCTCATCTATACGGAGCGTTATGTTCGGCATGCCCCACCTCCGTCGACAGACGCCGCCCTTGGCCGCACATAATAAGGCCTGACCTTATTATGTGCAGACTCTCGATGAATGTCAATTCCCCCGCGATTGTTTGAACAGGGTCGGACCAGGGCAACCCTTTGAACGCGCCGCCTCTGCAGTTTTTCTTTCACGTTCGGCGTTTCACAATTCACCATTCACGTTTCACCGGTTTTGTGCCCGAAAGGTTTTTTCCCTGTTCACCCGCGCGTTTCCGTGAAAATCCGCGAGCTATAATTCTTTCCGCATCGACCGGCGCCGTCGCGGCCCCCCGACCCTACGGCAACAGCACTCGGAACCGCCCGCCGCCGAGCGGGCCGCCGTTTTCGAGCCGTATTTCGCCCCGCCTCCCGTTATTTTCGTGGACCTGTACGGCCAGGGCGGCAAAGTAGAGGCCGAGTCCGGTGGAACCTTCCGAGAGCCGCGGGGCGGCCTCGGTAACGTCCTTGACCACACCCAGCATCCGTTCCGGATACCCGGCGCCGTCATCCGCTACGGTGAGGACGAGGTACGGATCCTCGGTTTCCGCCGAAATCAGTATCCGGCCCCGGGTGTATCTCACCCCGTTATTGATGGCGTTTCCCAGAACGGTGGCGACGATCTCCCGGTCGAAAAACCAGTGGAGATCTTCGGGGCAGTCGTAGGCAAGCTCTATTCCGCGAAACCCACACATGGGCTGGTGTTGCAGTACGATCTCTTCAAGGACCTCGCCCACGTCTTCGTGATCTACGTTAACATGGTACTCCATCCTCTCCGCCCGATAAACGGCAAGGAGCTGAACGAGTACTCCGCTTAAACGGCGGGTCTCGTAGTGGAGCTGTCCGATAAGGTCACGGACGGGCTCCACCGCATCCGTCTCCTTCTCGGCCAGGTCGTCGAGCAGGTTCGTAACAAACCCGAGGGAATTTTTCACGTCGTGGACCGTAGACGCGAAAATATTCGCAAGATCAATGGAAGGGCTCTCAGCCAACCCGCTGCTCCTTTCCCGGGTGCCAGCCGGCCCGGAGCCGTTCGTACCGCTGTCTCAGTATCTGATACTTCCGGTCGTCGCCGGAAATGCGCCCCGCCCTGTCCAGGTAGTCCTTTGCCCGGCCTACGAGAGCGGCTGTGGGTTCGGTTTTCTCAAGATACATGATGATGGCTTGGGAAGCATTCAGGAGTACCGTGCGGTTCTGGGGCAGTCCCTCGGCCGCCTTCTCGAAGTACCGGATCGCCTCCTCAAGCCGGCCCGCCTCAACAAGGGCGACACCTTCGTTATTTATCCCCACGACTTCCTGCCTGACCTTGTCGATCATCCGGCTTCCCTCCTCGCCCAGGTCCACGCCGGCGAAAACATTCCGTACCGCCTGAATCAGGTTTTCGTCTTCGTGGTTGTTGCGGATCACGTCCCCGAGAAGTTCCTTTGCATAGTCCACGTCACCTTCTCCAAACGCCACCTGCGCCACCTCAAGGGCCACGGCCGGGCGGATCTTCCCTCCCGCTTCCCGCGCGAGCCGGAGGACCTCGCCGGCGGTCTTTTTTGCGTCCGCCGTCCGACCGTCTTCCCGGTAGATCCGCTCTTCCATGACCCGGGTCTCCACCAGGGCCGCCGGATCTCCCCGGAACTCCTTTCGAGCAGACCAGAGTACCCGTATAGCCTCGTCGGCGGACGCCGTCTGGACCCGAATTTCCGCAAGACGCGCATAATCGCTCGGGTCCTTGAAACACGAGCCCCTGCCGTACTTAACTGCATTGGAAAAGGCCGTATCCGCCGCGGAAAGGTCGTTGTTCTTGAGAGCGATTTCACCGAGGTGCTTATGCCGACCGATTACTTTCGGAGAGAGTGAAACGGCTTCGCTGAGGACCCGCTGGCCTTCTTCGAGGTCCCCGAGCTTTTCCAGCGCCCGGGCGAGCCAGTCGTAGGCGTCCATGTAGACCCGGTTTTCCTCGACTACCTGCCTGAAGAGATCCCGCGCCTCATCGTAGCGTTCCTGGAAAAACCGTACCTGCCCAAGCCCGAACAGTGCCCATGAAAGCCGCCGGGCCTCAAGGACCTGACCGAACGCCGCCTCGGCCTCATCGAGCCGCCCTACCCGTACAAGGAGTTCCGCCTTGAGCCGTAGAAAATCGTAGATAAATTTTTTCGAGCCGTTCGCAATTTTCTCGTCACAAATACTGAGGGCGCGCCAGTAGTCTTTTTCGGCAACGGCGGTCTCCGCCTCAAGAAAGACGTTCTTCCGTTCCCAAAGTTTCTCCAGACGGTTTTCAAGTACCGCGCGGGTAAAGGGTTTTACCAGATAGCCGTCGGGCCTGTACTCGAGAACCCCCATGACCATACCCATACTGCTCTCGGCGGTAATCATCATGAAAACGGCCGAGTTGCGGATATGGTTCCGGAATTTCGCCTCCTCGAACACCTGCTGGCCGTCCCGGCCGGGCCCCAGGTTATAGTCACACAGAATAATGTCGTAGTCCCCGGACGCGAGTTTGCGTAACCCCTCTTCGCCGCTTGCCGCGTCATCCACCCGACCCACCCCCATACTCCGGAGGATCGATTTGAGAGATGAACGAAAACCCGCGAAATCGTCGATGACAAGGACCTTTGCCGTGCGAAAATCGAGTTTCATCTCTTATTATTCGTCCGGGAAGCCTCGCGGCTTGAGGGAAACGGCGGACGGCAGAGGACGTGAATGGTAAATGGTGAATGGTGAATCGTAACCCTGTTGTTGCAAAAGAATTCCCGCGAAAGGGGCCGGTGGGATCAAAAAAATACGCACGGCCACAACAGTCCTGAAACGGCGAACGGGT
>CAYYSS010000331.1:0-3501 GCA_964474325.1 uncultured Nitrospirota bacterium | reverse complement strand
AATCTTGTATTCATGGAACGACATTCATGCATCGTTCGCGGATTATTCTTGCTTGCCCAGGTGCGTATATGCTCCATCTGCCCGGCGACTTCGTCCCGGATATTCCACGGGAGGACAAGAAGGTAGTCGGGACGTCGTTCAACGATTACCTCGGGCGGGACGATCGGGATCCGGACACCGGGTATGAGACGGCCCTGTTTCCGGGGACTGCGATCGGCGACGAAGTCCACCAGATCGGGACCTATGCGGCAGTAGTTGAGAAGGGTCGCGCCTTTGGCCGCCGCACCGTACCCGGCAACACTCTTTCCTTCCGCCCGCCGGTCCGTGAGAAAGGCGATCAGATCCCGGCGAATCTTCCGTACCCGTCCGGCGAAACCGTTAAATCCGGCGCTGCCTCCGAGGCCGGCTTCCCGCTCCCGGCGGCGTATCTCCTCCACACCCGGGCCGACGGAACGATCCGGGCCGTCCGTTCGCCGCACGGTGAGCCTGAGCGAACCGCCGTGGGTCGACAGGGCCTCCGCGTCGCAGACCGAAAGCCCGTGGCGGGAAAAGATTTCCTCGGCCGCCCCCAGGGAGAAATAGGAGAAATGTTCGTGGTAGATCGTATCGAACTGGGTATTGCGGATGAGTTCGAGCAGGTGGGGAAACTCCACCGAAAGGGCGCCGTCGGGCTTGAGCAGGATTGCAAAACCCGCAACGAAATCGTTGAGATCCGGCACGTGCGCGAGCACGTTGTTGGCCACGATCAGGTCCGCACCGCCCCGTTCGGCGCGGAGTTCCTCGGCAAGGGCCCGGCCGAAGAAACGAACCACCGTGGCGATACCCTCCCGTTCCGCCGCGGCGGCCACATTGCCGGCGGGCTCGATCCCGAGGACCGGTATGCCGTGTTCTTTGAAATAGCGGAGGAGATAACCGTCGTTACTCGCCGTCTCGACCACCAGCGAATTCCGGCCAAGACGAAAACGTTTTACCGCTGAGGCCGCAAAAGACCGGGCGTGTGCAAGCCAGGAATCCGAATAGGAAGAGAAATAGGCGTAGTCGGAAAAGATATTCTCCGGCGTTTCGACGGCCTCGACCTGGACCAGACCGCAGCCCTCGCACACCCGGGCGTGGAGGGGATAGAAGGTCTCGGGGCCTTCGGATTCCTCAGGCCCAAGAAGGCGGTTTGCAAGAGGCATCGCCCCCAGGTCGATAACCGAGTGCAACCGGCTCCCGCCGCATAGACGGCATTTCCGCACCGGCAGGGACGGAGCCGAAGAGGCGTTCATTCGGGGCCTCCTGCGCGCATACCGCCGGCGGAGACCGGGACACCCTCTTCGTTCTCCACAAGGCGCCGTTCATAATCCGCAAGCTGTAGGTCGCACAGCTCGGGTATGCCCCCGGGCTCGTCCCGTTGGGTTCGGTACCACTGTGTCGTCAACTCGATAGCATCTTCAAGGGACAGGACCGGACGCCATCCGAGGCCGTTGCGGGCCTTGGCGCTGTCGAGACGGAGGATCCGGGCCTCCGGGGGGTGAGGGCCCGGATCAATCTCCACCTCGACGGGGTCACGCCAGCCGCGGAGAAAACGCTCGACGATCCATGAGACGGGTCGCGTCTCCTCGGCGGACGGACCGAAATTCCACGCTCCTCCCGCTTCAGCACCGATCGTTATGAGGGCCTCGGCCAGCAGAAGATACCCCCGGAGGGGTTCGAAGACGTGCTGCCAGGGCCGCTCGGCCCGGGGATTGCGTATGCGAACGGCGGCGCCTGCCTGCCCGGCCCGCACCAGGTCCGGTATAAGCCGGTCTTCGGACCAGTCACCGCCGCCGATGACGTTCCCGGCTCGCGCCGTTGCCACCGCCGGCCGCTCACCAAAGACTCCGGCGCGGTACGACGCGGTTATAAGTTCCGCGCAGGCCTTGCTCGCCGAATAAGGATCCCGGCCGCCCAGACCGTCGGTCTCCCGGTAGGGCCAGAACCATTCTTTGTTGTCGTAACACTTGTCGCTGGTAATGTTCACCACGGCGCGGACCGAATCCAGCGCCCGGATCGCTTCGAACAGATGAACCGTCCCCATGATGTTCGTTTCATAGGTCCGCACCGTCTGCCGGTAGGAACGCCGCACCAGGGGTTGCGCCGCCAGGTGAAAGACGATCTCCGGACGGGCCCGGAAGAGTTCGTCTCTCAGACGTTCTCCGTCCCGCACGTCACCGATGACGGACATCAGGTTACGGTCGACGCCGGCAGTCCCGAAAAGATTCGGCTCCGTATCGGGTTCCAGGGCGTACCCCACCACCCGGGCCTCGAGACGGTAGAGCCAGAGAGCGAGCCATCCCCCTTTGAATCCCGTGTGTCCGGTCACGAACACCCGGCGGCCGCGCCAGAACTCCCGTGACGGACTTCGCTGCGTTACCCCTGATGTCTCTTCGCGGACCCTCACCAGATTTTCCACCGGGCCTTCCCGTCTTTCCAGAGTCCGTTGAGGTAATCCACGTCCCGCAGGGTGTCCATGCAGGCCCAGAAACCGTCGTGGTGATAGACCATAAGTTCCCCGGCACGGGCCAGTTCTTCGAGGGGGCCGACTTCGAGGTCGCACCCTTCGTCATCGGTCAGGTAATCGAAGATTTTCCGATGGAAAACGAAAAATCCCCCGTTTACCAGGCGGCCGTCCCGCTCGGGCTTTTCGGAAAAGGTTTCGACCCGCTCCCCGTCCACCTTCAGTTCCCCGAAACGGGACCCGGGCCGAATGCCCGTAACGGTCGCGAGCCTGCCGTGACCCCGGTGAAAACGAAGAAGGGCGCCGACGTCCACATCCGCCACCCCGTCGCCGTAGGTCACCATAAAGGTGTCACCGATAATGTACTTTTCGATCCGCTTGAGCCGCCCACCCTTAAGGGTCTGCTCGCCCGTATCGGCAAGGGTGATGCGCCAGCCCTTTTCGTCGTGCCGGTGGTGGAGCCGGAAACGTTCGGGCCGGCCCAGTTCGAGGGTCACGTCGTTGTTAAAGAGTTCGTAGTGAAAGAAATACTCCTTAATGAGTTCGCCTTTATAGCCAAGGACGAGGACAAAGTCATTGACGCCCTGGCAGGCGTAGATTTTCATAATGTGCCACAGGATCGGACGCTCGCCGATACGGACCAGCGGTTTGGGACGGAATTCTGTCTCCTCGCGAAGGCGGGTGCCGAGCCCTCCGCAAAAGATTACCGCCTGGATTCTGCCGTCTTCGCTGTCGTTCATCCGGTCCCCCGTTCGCCGCAGATCGATGCTCTCCGCAATGAACAGCAATTTCAGTGCCACGGCCACGCTATTCGTAACACACTGAAATAACAGGCAAATATAAAAAGCCCGATCCGCCTGACTGCTACGGACCGGGCCGAGTGTCATCGTGATGACAGCACTGGGGCCGAAGAAGGTATCTTTGAATCTTAACGTTGCAAAAGATTCTTGGAGAAGGGGCCGGTGGAATCAAAAAAATACGCACGGCCACTATTGGGAGTTCTATGTTCGACGTTCAAACCC
>CAYYSS010000330.1:0-3506 GCA_964474325.1 uncultured Nitrospirota bacterium | reverse complement strand
TATTTTTTTGATCCCGCCGGCCCCTTCTCCAGGAATCTTTTGCAACGTTAAGGTTTACTTTTACAGTGGCATAAAATCCGGGCCCGGCGGCCTCAAGAGAATCCGCAACACGGCATGAGGGGCGAGAGGCAAGGGGCTATCTGACTTCCGCCGAAGGCGGGTGCACCGACCCCTTTTCCGGAAAACTTTTGCAACGTTAAGGTTTACGAGGCGCTTTTTCAGCAATCTGCCGGCCCCGCTCCGGGTATTATGCTTTATTTGCAGGCGGCGGGCCGCCCGGGGCGGCCTTTTCGTGGAGCAGGCGGCCTACGATGGAGGTCACGCCCCGGAAATCGATCTTGCCGCTCCCCATTTTTGGGAGTTCATCAAGGACGATTATATGTTTTGGGAGCGCGATGTTCGGAAGACGTTCGCCGAGCGCCGTCATTATATGGTCTTCGTCCACGGCCGCAGTGACCGCGGCCGCGATCTTGGCTCCTTTGCGGGCATCCGGTACCTCGACCACGCAACACTCCACGTCGTTGGGGAGGACGTCCTCAAGGACGGATTCCACCCGTACGAGAGATACCATTTCGCCCCCTACCTTGACGAAGCGCTTGAGACGCCCGGCATGCCACAGGTAGCCGTCCTCGTCGAGGTAGCCCATATCGCCCGTATCGTACCAGCCGTGGCGAACGCGCATTGACGTCTCCTCGAAATCGTCGAGGTAGCCCTTCATGACGATTTCGCCCCGCACGAGGATACGGCCCGTTTCGCCCGGTTTGCAGGTTTCGCCCGTTTCATAGTTTTCGATACGAACTTCGACCTCGGGAATCACTTTCCCTACGCTTCCCGGACGGTTGTGCGTGGGGGTGTTGACGGAGATGACAGGAGAGGTCTCCGTGGTACCGTAGCCCTCGTAGAGGGTGATGCCGTGCTTTTTCAGGTACCCCTCCCGCAGGGCGTCGGGGCACTTGTCCGCGCCGCTTACCACGATGCGCAGGCTTGCGAAATCCCCGGGTTGGGATTTCCTGAGATACCCTCCCAGGAATGTGGGTGTGCCGGTCATCATGGTGGGTTTTTCTTCGCGAATGATCGTGCAGATTGTTGCGTAGTCGAGGGGATTCGGGTACGTAACAATGGTCATGCCGTGATACAGCGGCGTCCAGAGGTTTACCGTCAGGCCGAACACGTGGAAGTAGGGGAGACAGCCAAGCATGACGTCGTCTCCGGAAAGCTCTTCAACGGCGGAAAAGTGTTCAATATTGGCAAGGATGTTCCGATGGGTGAGCTGGACCGCTTTGGGTTCTTTTTCACTGCCGCTGGTGAAAAGGATAACCGCGTTGTCGTCGGGATCTCCGGCGGTCTTCGCAAGCAGAATTCGCAGGGGGAGTTTCGACATGAGCGCGGCACGGATCTTGTCGCCCGTGCTGACGCTCCCCATGATGTCCTCGAGAAAGATCATGCCGTCGATCTGCGGGCATTCGATTTTCTCGAGAAGGGCCTTCGACGTGATGATTGTCCTGAAATCGCATTTCTCCTGGGCGTAGCGGGCGTTTTCCGCCGCCCCGGTTGAATAGTTGATCATGACGGGTGTTTTTCCGCTCATGAGGACCCCGAGACTCGCAAGCCCGCAACCGGCGGATGTGGGGATCATGATACCGATAAACCCCTCGTCGAAATTCCTGCATTTGTCGCTCAACATGAGGGCCGCAATCAGCGCCCGTGAATAGGTAAGACGCGTACCCCGGCCCCGGTCGATAAACGCCGGTTTCTTGCCGTACCTCTTTGCGCTCTGGATGAATCGTTGATGCAGGAGCATACCTGTGCCTCCCTCGCCGCGGTCTGCGGGAATATCGCCCGGTCCCCGGGGAGGACCGGGCGATAATGTTTTTAGAACGACCAG
The DNA here is from genome assembly GCA_964474325.1 of uncultured Nitrospirota bacterium. Classification (GTDB taxonomy): domain Bacteria; phylum Nitrospirota; class Thermodesulfovibrionia; order SZUA-242; family CAYYSS01; genus CAYYSS01. The sequence continues at coordinate 1,621 of CAYYSS010000330.1, read as the reverse complement.
GTCAGCTGAACGTTCGCAATATCCACGGAAGCGTCGTAGGTGCCGTTGAGCCCCCCGCGGGAGATATTCTCGCCCGACAGGGTCTTTGCCACCACCGGGTCGTCTATGAAAAGGTGGGCGTAGGCCGCATCGATCCGGATGTGGTCCGTGATTTGATACCCTCCGCCGAGGGCGATCCACAGCCGATCTTCGCCGGGAATCCTCGGGGTCCGATGTGCCGCATCCGGAATGGGGGTCTCGTCGAACGCCACGCCGCACCGTGCGGTCCAACGTTCCGACGGTGTATAGGTGGCACCCACCGAGTACCGGTAATTGTCATCCCAGGCCGTGGTGGTTACGCCGTCTTCCTGCAGGGGGTTGTCGAATTCGACCCGGAGTTCGTCGAGCACACTCCAATTCGTCCAGGTGATATCCCCCATGACGGCCCAGGCGGAGTTCAGCTGGTGGTAGATGCTGGCCGATACTACGTCCGGGAGACCGATAGCGGCCTCAACACCCGTGTTTTTAAAGAGCGGGGCCGGCGCAAGTCCCGCGGGAACGTCGCTGAAGCGGGCCGTGCCGTCCAAGTTGTGATGCACCTGCGAGCGGTAGCTCAGACCGACCCGGGTTGCCGCGGAAAACTGGTAGAGGAGCCCGGCATTGAATCCGACGCTCCAGTCGTCGCCTTCCACTTTGACAAACCCGTCCGACATCTGGGGCACGAGGCCCAGGGCCCCGGCGGGAATACCAAGCGGTGCGAAGACCCCGGCGGCGTCAAGGGAACCGAAGTCGATGGCATTGGAAAGGGTTGCCTCGATGTACTGGATATTCACCCCGAAGCCGACGCTCAGCCGTTCACTCAGACGAACGGCCAGGGTGGGGTTGATATTGAGCGTCTTTACGTCCGATTCGACCGCGTGGTAGCGGCCCACCCAGTCCCGGTCGTATTCGGTCGCAAGACCGAAGGGGGCGTTAACGCCCAGGCCGAATACCAGGTCCTCACCGAACGGGCGGCTGTAATAGAGATTGGGAACCACGCCGGCCTTCCCGCCATCGCCCCCGTTTGTTCCCGACAGGGGGATCCCGGTGACGGCCTGAAGCATATGGGTCGATCCCTTATCGGTAAATTCGGCCTGGGGAACTACCATGTGAGCGCCGACGACGAATTCGGGACCGTCGAGAACCGTGAGTCCGGCCGGATTGTAAAATATGGTTGTCGCATCTTCGGCGGCGGCGGATCCGCCGGCAAAGGCGTTCCCCAGGCCCGGAACACTCTGTTCGATCAGGGCGAATCCGGCCCCGTACGCGGCGCCCCCCATACCGACGGCAAGTAGTACACATGCCCCGAACCACAACAAAACACCCACCCTGCAAAATTTCATAAAAAGAACCCTCCTTTACCCCTCGACGTTCACGCTGTGGAAGCCGAGGCCTCGAAATGTTGACATGGTTATAAGAATCGAGGGTCTGCGCCCCCCTGACTGCAAAGTAAACCAGACCCGGGTAACGATGTCAACCTTACGGCGTACAAAACCGGTGCCGAGGCGTACAGGGGATGAAAAGCAGGCCGAGGTTGAAATTAGTTTTTTTATCCGCAACTTCCCGAGTCGGGTCTTCTCGACGAAGGGTCGATCCGACTTTG
>CAYYSS010000329.1:0-3540 GCA_964474325.1 uncultured Nitrospirota bacterium | reverse complement strand
AGGTGAATTCCTGCAACATCACACAGACCGGCGCCCCGGCGCTGTTTCAACCAATTAATAACGCCGTGTTGCGGATTTTTTTGAGGCCGCCGGCCCCGTATTTTATGCAACTGCAAGGTTCAGTCAAGTCTGCAGGTGAGACATTTGGCGCCCCCCCCGCTCTTGAGAAACTCCGACAGGGGCGTTTCAATCACCCGATACCCCGATCGGCGCAGGTATTCGCATACATCGTCGGCCCCTGTATTAAGGACCACGGTCGAACCGACCACCACCGCGTTACAGGCAAAGGCCAGGGCGTCATCTTCGCCGGAGGGATACAGCGCGAGCCCTTCGCACGCGGCGGCAAGGGCCCTCGTTCCGTACTCGTCAAAAGCCGAAGGAACGTAGAGGACGCCCCGATCGCCCAGGGGGCAGAAGCAGGTATCCAGATGATAGAACCTGCTGTCGACCAGTTCCAGGGAAACGACCTTCCGTTCAAGAATACGGCCCAGCGCCCCGTGGGCCTGGATATCGGACCGGAACCGGTACCCCGCCACGACAAACTCCCCGACGGGGAGGGCATCGCCGAATCCTTCGAACGACCATTCCCCCGGAAGGTCCTTTACGTCGAACCCGGCGGACGAAAACCATTTCCGAAAGTGGACCTCTTCGCCCCGCCGCTGCCGATAACGGAAACGGGCGGGGATGAAGCAGTCCCCCTGCACGTAGCCGGCATTTGCCGTAAATACCATGTCGGGCAGACCGGGCCGGGGAGTTATGGTTTCCACGGCACACCCGAGATCCTTTTCGAGGATCCTCACCAGGTTGTCCCACTGCCGTCGCGCAAGCCCCCTGTCCGGCTGGACGGCCCTATCCATCCAGGGGTTGATTTCGTACTCGACCCCGTAATGTTCCGGCGGGCACATGAGAAAGCGCGGCGACATTGGTTCCTCCGGCGTGGCTGCCCGCGTCAGGGGAGCATCTCGTCCATTTCCCGGAAAAACGACTCGCAGTCCATCACGACGGGAACCGCCTGGGACGAGCCGCGATCCATGAGTTTTGTTACCGTGCCCGGGTTGATGTCCACACAATACGTCGCCACCCGTGCCGGCAGGAGGTTGCCTGCCGCGATGGAGTGGAGAGCCGTCGCAACGAGGAGTGCCACGTCCACCCCGTGGATCATCTCCCGCATGCGGCGTTTGGCCTCCAGAGCGTCCGTTATTACTTCGGGGAGGGGACCGTCGTCCCGGATGGAACCGGCAAGGACCATGTCGACCCCCGCGCGAATCGCGGTATACATAATCCCTTCGGTCAAAATGCCTTCACGGACGGCGACGGCCATGCCGCCGACGGAACGAATACGGTTTATCGCGCGCAGGTGGTGCTGGTTTCCCCCGGGAACCGGCCGGCCGTTTACCCGGTCTACCCCGAGAGACGTCCCGTAAAGGGCCCGTTCGATATCGTGAACGGCAACCGCGTTTCCGCCGAACAGGACGTCGACGTATCCCCGGCGGATAAGGTTTGCGCATGCGTCCACGGCGTCGGAGTGGACCACCGCCGGCCCCAGCACCAGGAGGATCCTGCCGCCTTTCCGTTTGGCGGCAAGAAGGGTTTCGGCCAGTTCCCCGAGAACCTGGCCCCGTGGTTTCTCCACCGAAACCTCGCTTTGCATAAAGCCGAAACTTCCCCTGCGGCTTCCCCGGGGCAACGCAAGGGGCTCGACCCGGACACCGTCGTTCCCCACCACGATCAGTTCGCCCTTCTTTACCTGGTCCATGGCGACCCCCCGGGCCCGGGGACGATCCGGCTCCACGGCAATCGCCACGTCCATGACCTCGCCCTCAACAACGATATCTTCACCGTCGAGGGTGATAAAGGTCTTGAGATTAGTCGTCGCGTAAAATCCCTCCGGAAAGACCCCGTCGACCGGGGCCGGCTCGAGAGCAACGGATCGACGCGGGCAGATAACCCCTCCCTGGGCCGTGATAAACGCCGTAAGTTCTCGAAGAACCTCGCGGTCGTCGGCGGAAACGAAGAGCTTTGCCCGGCTCATATCCTCTCCCCGTCGGCCCACGTCCAGGTCCAGCAGTTCGTAGGAACAGCCCCGGCCAAGGATATGATCGAGTATTTTCGAAAGGGTAAGGGAATCAAGAATGTGTCCCTCAAGTTCTATCGTTTCGACGAGCATGGGGCCTCCCTCCTTCTATCTTACTCGGGTTCCCCCCGTGCCTTGACATCCAGGCGGACCACCCGGCCCTCGCCGATCAATACCGCCGCTCCGGGGACGTCCTTGGAAGACCCCGCGGACGAACCTCCGTACGTACCCGTAAGCCGCTCACCCGTATGTACGAGCATCCCCACGGCTCCCCTGGTCGACGCCCCCTGCACGAGTACACCCCCGTCCGCCGAATCCCTCCCCCCCCGGTCGTTCAGAATCCCCACACCGAAATCGTGCCCCATTCCCTGTCCGACCCCGTACGTGAGCGTATACCCGTCGTTGCCGCGACGATCCAGAAGAACCCCTCCGGCCGTGTGGATTCCAGCGCCCTGGGCATACCGGCCCGCCACGTAGCGGTCCGCGCCGGCGTGGTCATCCAGAATTCCCAAGCCGTAATAGTATCCGGCTCCCTGGGCGAAGTAGTCCGCCCGGTAGAGATCGTCGCCCTGGAAATCGACAAGAAGCCCGATGCCGCCCGATACACCGTCGATCTCTTCGTCACTCCTCAGCCCCTTGCCGAAACCCTGCCCCATGCTTACCGTGGCCCGGTCCGGGTCCCGATGATCGGCCACGAGCCCCCCGAGAAAATAACGGTCGGCCCCCGCAGGGTCCACGAGAATACCCACCCCGCCCGGAAGCCCGAGCCCCTGCCCCCATCCCCCGCCTTGATAAATCGTTGCGCCTCGGCCCGTCACCGCTATTCCGATGCCGAACATACCGGTCCCCTGGGCAAACCGGCGGGCCTCGAGAACGGCCTCTCCTCCCCGGTGGACCAGGAGACCGACACCGAAAATACCCGTTCCCTGGGTTGCGTCGAGTCCCGAGAACAGATCGTCGCCGCCCAGATCGAGAAGGATCCCGGCCCCGAGGATCCCCGTGCCCTGACTCCCGGCGGCCCGGGCCAGGTACCGGTCGTTTCCACCCCAGTCAATCACCAGGGCGACGGGGACACCCGGCCTGCTGCCGCCCGCATTGTTCAGGTAGATATCGTCGCCGCCCAGGTCCATGATGATCGCCGCGTCGTCCCGGTACACGTCCGGCCCCGGGCCCCCCACATATATCCTCCCCACGGGGGAATCCACGACCACGGGCGAAACCTCCGGATCCCCGTACCGAACCGAGAGTTCGTCAAAAAGTCCGGCCAGTGCTTCGGAGGTCAACATTGCCGTGACGTCCGCCGCCGCACCCACGAGTTCGCGGCGATCAATCTTTTGGGCGATCTCCAGGATCCGATTCCAGGCCTCGCCCTCCCAGAGCGCCGGGGCTTCTCCTCGCAGAAGTTCCGCCTGTCCGTCCTGCAGACTGTCGACAACCCTTCTTATCCGGTCCCCGGATGCCCCGAC
>CAYYSS010000328.1:0-3543 GCA_964474325.1 uncultured Nitrospirota bacterium | reverse complement strand
CTGAACAATCAGGGTGTTGTTGTCTTGCCGAAACCCGGCGGTCCCTACGGTTTTGAGCGGCGCAGGAGGGTTTTGCCTGTGGCCGTGACGGAAGACGGTACGCCTTTGGGAGTTCTGGACGCCCAGTGCTGGACTCGCGATCCTGAGGACCAGGACAAGAAAGCCCGGCGCAAGGATCTTCCGATCGAACAGAAGGAGAGCATGAAATGGCTTCGCAGTTTCCGGCGGGTGGCGGAGGTTCAGAAGCTGTGCCCCGATACAACGCTTGTCAGTGTGGGGGATCGGGAATCGGATATCTACGAGTTGTTTGCGGAGGCAGTCAAGGATTCCTCGGGTCCCGGCTTGCTGGTGCGGATGAGCAAGGCCAGCAAGCGCACGGTGGGTGAAAACGAGCGTTTGTGGGATGTTATGGCGGGCCGGGAGGTGGCGGGGGAACTGAAGATGCATCTGCCGCGGAGTGGTTCGCGGAAGGCTCGGGACACGGTTATGGATATTCGTTTTTCCGAGATCACCCTGAATCCTCCCAGGCGTTGTGCCGATAAGCCTTCGATACGAGCGTGGGCGGTCTATATTCTAGAGCAGCAACAGTATGTTCCGGGTTCATCCCCTGTTGAGTGGATGCTCCTGACCACCGTGGCGGTGAAGAACTGTGCCGATGCCCGGAAGCGGGTGCAATGGTATACGCGGCGTTGGGGTATCGAGGTGTACCATCGCACCCTGAAAAGCGGTTGTCGGCTCAAGGACCGCCAACTGGGGACGGCGGATCGCCTGGAGGCCTGTCTCGGGGTGGATATGGTGGTTGCATGGCGTGTGTATCACTTGGCGATGCTGGGCCGGGAGACACCGGATCTTCCGTGCACGGCGTTTTTCAAGGAGGAGGAGTGGAAGGCGCTGTGTTGCTATGTGAGCAAGGACCCCAACCCGCCCGACGAGCCGCCGACGCTCGGTGTGGCTATGCGGATGGTAGGGGCTATCGGAGGCCATATGGGCAGGAAAAGCGACGGCCCGCCCGGAACGCAAACACTTTGGCGTGGACTGCAACGCTTAGATACCGCCACCGAAATGTACGTCATCTTCACATGCCGCCCCCCGCCGTAGGCCGAGCACGATGCCCACGGTGTTAAGTGTGGGTAAAGATCAGTTTTGTAAAGGGGGGAAGGATTTTCTCCCGCAGTTTCAACCGATACGACAACCCGTCGAGTATCATTCCGACGGGGTTTTCCGGAACTCGACACGCCGGCCGGGTCTTATCCACACCTGCAAAGGGTTATAATGGACAAGGTGTTGCAATACGGCCGATCAGAACGACCGCAAAGACGTGGAGGGCGCCTGCATGAGATACAAAGTTCGATTGAAAAAAACAGATGAGGGATACGCGGTCCGGGTCCCCGGACTTCCCGGATGCTGGTCCCAGGGGCAGACGGAAAAGGAAGCCCTCGAAAACATCGCCGACGCCATAGAGGCATACCTGGCCGCCGCGGACGAGCTTTGCGGCGACAACGCGAAGGAGACACGGTACGTAGAAGTGGGCGGCATTGCCTAAGCTTGCGGGAGTCGGCCATCAGAGGGCCGTGCGGGCCTTCGAAAAGGCAGGTTTTCGCGTCGTGCGCCGGGGAAAGCACATCTCGATGACGGACGGCAAACGCATTCTCACGATTCCCCGGGCCAGTCCCATAAACTCCTTCACCATGGCGGGAATCGTCAGGGACGCCGGGCTCACCATCGACGATTTCAAGCGCCTTCTGTAATCCCAACGTATAATGCCCGTCGGGATTGCATAATCCACGGAAGAAGGAACGGACTCCACGGGCGTCTGTTGACCGCCCGTTGGCCCGATACAGCCTCATTCATTCGAAACCCCGCCCCGGGCTTCGTCGCCTACCACCCGGGGACGGGGCGCCTCTATTCGGCCTCCGCGAACGCAACGCGGCGGCCAGGAGACGGGTCTGGACTCTCAGCGGCGCGCTCCCCGCGTCCGTGAACGCCGGGATTCCGGCCGTGAGCCTCTTCGAGAGTCTTCGCGCAACGAAACCCTATGTTGTTGTTCCTGTTGTCGGGCCTGTTCCTGTTGCGGTTCGCGGCCCGCGTGTTCCTGGCATTATTGTTCCAGCTGCCGCCGCGGACCACGCGGTTGGTGGCTGACCCGCCCCCCGAATTTCATGCTCTGCGGAACACCTGCCCGCCGAGTATCCGTTCCCTGAGTGCAACGCTTTGGGCCTGGCAGGCGTGGCCGAGCCAGCCCCGAATGGATGCCTGCACGCTCTCCAGCCCGACCTCGCCCTTGCCATAGGCACGCGCCATCCGCTTGAGCCTCTTCTGGAATAGGCGCACGTTGGCCTTCTTGAGCTTTCGCACGTGGGGATAGACGTAGAACCCCAGAAATTCGCAACCATTCTTCGCGGGGAACACCCGCGTCTTCCGCGGATGGAGCCTGAGCCTGAGTTTCGCGAGATACTCCGCCATCCGCTCCCTGATCTCCCAGAGGCCCGCCTTGTCGTTGCCGAACACCGCGAAGTCGTCCACGTAGCGGAGGTAGGCCCTGCACCCGAGCCCTTCCTTCACAAAGTGGTCGAAACCGTCCAGGTAGAGGTTCCCGAAGAACTGGCTCGTGAGGTTTCCGATGGGGAGCCCCCTCGGCCGCTCGAAGGGCGTAGTGAGGGAGTCGCCGGGGTAGTAGTCGCAGACCTGTTCCTGCAGATTGCTCCCGTCGATGATCGTGTCCACGAGCCAGAGAACCCCTTCGTCCGCGATCCGTTTCCGGACCAGCCGCTTCAGAATCCCGTGGTCGATGGCGGGAAAGTATTTCCGGATGTCGCACTTGAGCACGTATGGATGCTGCCGCAGGTATTTCTCAAAGCGGTCAACCGCCCTGTGGGTGCCTTTGCCCTTCCGGTTCGCATAGGAATCGAAGATGAAAGAGCGCTCGAAGATGGGCTCGATCACGTTGCACAGGGCATGGTGCACCACGCGGTCACGGTAGGGGGCGGCCGAAATCGTTCTTCGGACCGGTTCTTCGATAACAAACTCCTTGTATCCGCCCGGCCGGTAGGTCCTCTCCGTGAGCTCGCGCCGGAGGCGGAACAACTCCTTTTCCAGGTTCAGGTTGAAGCGGGCCGTGTAGTCCTTGAAGCGTTTCCCTTTCTGGGCTTTGCGGGCGGCCAGGAGCAGGTTCTCGAACGACACTACATCCGGCCAGAGGTTCTTGTACGTCTTAGCCACGTCCGGCCCTCATCCAGCCGCCCACCATTCGGCCGAGTTCGTCGATCTCCCCGGAGACGTACCCGTACTTCTTCACGCTCAGGGCCTGAACGTCTTTGGAGAGGCGGACCAGAAACCGGAGCTTTTCAAGCGTCAGGTTCGCCCTGCGGAGGAGGTGCCGCTTCTCCCGGGAATAGGCGGCTTCGACGAGGGTCTCCAGCGCATCCACAAGGCCCGTCACAATCCGGTCGCCGATGGTGAACTTGTAGGCGCGCGGAAACTTCTCCACCTGGGGCAGCAGCCACAGGATGATGTCGTAGAGCTTCGTGACGGCGGGTACCTCGT
>CAYYSS010000327.1:0-3554 GCA_964474325.1 uncultured Nitrospirota bacterium | reverse complement strand
CTTCGTTCACGTAGCCGACGCCAAGGTTGATATCCCGGTCCTCCCGGAAGTCCGCAGAAAACGAACTCATCATCCGATTTACGGGCGACGGACGCCGTGAGGCCTCGCCGTAGGGACTGAGGGGGATTTCCGCGAGCATTCTTCTTGCCGCCCCGGGTTCAGCCGGTCTCGGGGTACGTGATGTCGCCCCGGATCAGGAGGTCGGGCCCGAGATGCAGAACCTCGGGTTTTACGAGTACGGGGCTTGCCCCGAGTCCCGGGAGGGCCAGGGGTGCGACGGCGCTTCTACCGTCGCCCCCGATTATGCGGGGGGCCGTGAACCACCACAGGCGATCCGCGATCTTCGTTCTCAATGCCTCAGCGGCGAGGCGCGCGCCGCCTTCGATCATCAGGTGCAGAATACCCTCTTTGCCGAGGACATCCACGAGGCGGCGGAGGTCGATACCGTTTGGGGCCGAGGGTACGGTTATTATCCTGACCCCTCTTTTTTCGAGTATGCGCCGCCGCCGGTCGGCAAGGTTCCGGGTTGCGGCAATCCACGTGGGTGCCGCGCCGTCGGTGAAAATACGTGATGTGAGGGCTATCCGGCCCCGCCGGTCGGGGATGATACGGATCGGGTTTGTTCCGCCCCTCGTGCGGCAGGTGAGCGAGGGATCGTCCCGGAGTACCGTTTCCGTGCCCACCATGATGCCGTCCGCGTCGGCCCGGAGTTCGTGTACTTCCCGGCGGGCCCGGGGGCCTGTGATCCAGCGGGACTCGCCGGACCGGGTTGCGATCTTTCCGTCGAGGGTCGACGCTATTTTTACCGTAACCAGGGGGCGTCCCGTGATGATGTGCTTGACGAACGCGGCGTTCAGACGGCGGCAGTCGCCCCGGAGAACACCGGTCCGCACTTCCAGTCCGCCGGCCCGCAGTTTCCGGATTCCCCGGCCGGAAACCCGGGGGTTGGGATCCTGCATCCCCACGACGACGCGCCGTATGCCCGCCTCGAGAATCGCGTCCGTGCACGGGGGAGTCCGCTTTTCGGTGTGGCAGCAGGGTTCCAGGTTCACATAAAGGGTTGCTCCCCTGGCGCGGGTTCCCGCCTTCCGGAGGGCGATGGCCTCGGCATGGGCGGTGCCGGCTTTTCTGTGGTAGCCTTCGGCAACGAGCCGTCCGCGGGGGTCTACAATAACCGCACCTACCATGGGGTTGGGCCGGGTCCTGCCCCGGCCCCGGGCAGCCAGGGTGAGTGCGTGGGTCATCCAGTGTATGTCGCGATTACGACCGCTCATGGTTCGAAGAAATACTGAGGTGTATCGTACCACGACACGATACGAGCGGCAGGTCGAAGAAACATGATGGACGGATGTCGGGGAAGCCGACAACCCGGGACCACCGAGGCCGACCGGGGAGCGGATCTTGGACGAAGGTCCGAAAGCCCCGCCGGATGCCGGGAAAACGGGGCCCCCGGGAGGCCCCGCAAAGACTCAAAACGATGAAAAGAAAAAGCCCCTTATTTGATGCCTTCTTTCAGAGCCTTGCCGGCGGTAAACTTGGGTGTTTTTGATGCCTTTATCTTTATCTCCTCGCCCGTACGAGGGTTTCGTCCTTTTCGAGCGGCCCGTTTGCTGACCGAAAAAGTCCCGAATCCAACGATGGTCACCTTATCGCCCTTCTTCAACGTGACCCGTATCGTTTCGATCAATGCATCGAGTGCCTTCCCCGCTGATGCCTTGCTCAATTCCGCATCGTTTGCGATCTTCTCGACCAATTCCGCCTTCGTCATGCCGTGCTTCTCCTTTCTCCCTACCGTGGTTGCCCTGCCCCTTTATGCCCGCGCGCTGTCCGGTCGTTGTGCGATGGGTTTCCCGGGAGCCGGAAATATAAACGAGAAGAACATCTTGGCCCCCCCCTGTGACTTCTGTGCACGGTTGCATAGAAGCTTCCAAACGTGTGCGGATCACGGCTTGCTCAGGGTATGGTGCCACGGCCACGTCGGGAAAACATCGTGCCCGCAATCCGAGCCATTTCTCTCGTTCGGGAATCCTTGGCCGGCGCGTTATGCTGCAAAGTGCAAAGATAAACACTGGGATGGGCTCTTGTCAAGCTGTTTTCTCCTGTCTCCGGGACAGGGGGCGTCCCTTGACTTTGCCCCGAGACCTGCCCTAACGTACGATAGTCCCGCGCCCGCGAGCCGCCGGTTCGTCGTAACCCGATTGCGGACCGTCGGCGCGGGCCTGAAAGCGGCAACGACGCGACCATGAATTCCCAAGATACCCGGTGTCCGCTCTGCGGGAAGCGCGAGGCCGATTGCGGTTGCTGTCCCGAGTGCGGCCACGTCTGCGCCCGGGATAGGGGTGAGGTGTTCTGTTCCGTCTGTATGCCCGAACCGTCGACCGGTGTACGGGACGGTTCGGAAAAGTTCGATACCAAGGGGGAAAAGCGTGGCAGGGGATCATAGTTTTGATATCACGGGGGAAGTGGATCTTCCCGAGGTGGAAAACGCGGTCAATCAAGCGATGAAGGAGATTTCCCACCGCTTTGATTTCAAGGGCAGTAATACGGCCCTCGAGCTGGACAAGGCAGCGCACGAAATCCGCATCTCGTCGGCAGATGAGTTTAAAGTGAAAAACGTTGTTCAAGTACTTGAGGGCAAGCTTGTTAAGCGGGGTGTGCCGCTGAAGGCCCTTTCCTACGGGCCGATTGAGCCGGCCCTCGGCGGCACGGCCAAGCAGAGCGTCGCCCTCCAGCAGGGAATCCCCACCGACGACGCCAGGGAGATCGTAAAGATCATCAAGGGGATGAAGCTCAAAGTACAGGCCCAGATTCAGGGCGGGCAGGTCCGTGTTCGGGGAAAGAAAATCGACGACCTGCAGGCGGTCATAAAGGAGCTGAAAGACCGGGACCTGGCTCTCTACCTGTCGTTTGAAAACTTCCGCTGACATCGCCGACGATTCGGTGGTTCTGGTCGATACACAAGGCCGCCCGGCGGGCAGGGCGTCCCGGCGGGACGTCCACGGGAATCCCGATCTGCTTCACGGCGTCGTCCACGTTCTGATCCGGGACGGCAGGGGACGTTACCTGCTCCAGAAGAGGAGTTCCGACAAGGATATCGCCCCGGGGATGTGGGACACCTCGGTGGGGGGACACATGGCCCCGGGTGAAGACCCGGAGACGGCCGCCCGGCGGGAGATGGCCGAGGAACTCGGAATCTCGGACCGGATACCCCTCCAGTTCCGGGGTGTTCATATCTATCGGGACGATCGGGAATCCGAGTTCGTGACGACCTTCCTGTGTACTTACACGGGGCGTCTGCACCCCGATCCGGACGAAGTTGCGGAAGTCAGGGCCTTCTCACTCGACGAGATCCGGGCGAACCGCGGGAGGGGTTTCTTCACGAACCATTTCGAACGGCAAATGGACGAACTCCTGGATACGAGGCGATGAAGGCCGTTTTCGTTGGGTGGTGTTCCGTCGCGCTGGCGGTCGCGCTGGCGGGAAGCCCGGTTTTCTGTTTCGCCGAAGGGTCGGTCGCCCGTATCTCGACCCGGGAGGCCGTCCAGGGGGAGGTT
>CAYYSS010000326.1:0-3572 GCA_964474325.1 uncultured Nitrospirota bacterium | reverse complement strand
TTTTCTGTTGTCTCGCGCTCGCAGTCGTTCTTTTTTCCGATTCGGCGTATTCGTCCGCACCGGATCCGGCAGTCGGCTTTTTCTCCGTCCTTGGCGTGCAGGGTACGCCCGGAACCGCGCCGGGAACGAGTTCGGGTACTACCCTGGTTCGGTCCGGTCGTGTCAAAGCAAAACAGGCGGCGGTAGTATCTTTGCCCGGGACGAAGGACGCCTATTTTGCGGGGGATATTTTTTCCGTTTCCGTGAACGTCGATGCCTCGGGCGCGGCCGCCGTCGGCGATCTCTACGTGGCGGCTCAGATTGCCGGGGTTGCGGCCCCCGTGTTCTTTACCGGAGACGCGGCCGTACCCCTCAGCTGGGCGCCGACGGCCGTCGCTCCGGGGATTTCCATCGAGGACGAGACGTACGATATTCTGTCGCTGAAACTGCCGCCGGTTATCGGCGGATTGGAATTTACCCTTATGGCCGTGATCAATACGCCGGGCACGGCCCTTTCGCCCGCCGGCTATATGTCGAACCTTGCCGAGGCCGAAACAAAGTTCATCGCCACGCCCGCGGATCAGGCCGACCGGAACCAGTCTCTTTTCCTTCGGGGGCTCAAGACCCTCTCGGGTCAGGGCGGTTTTTCCGTTAAGGTGAACGACGGGATGGTCGGCCGACTTCAGCTGGGTCTGCCCATACCAAAATCCGCCCTTGCGCCCGGTTCGACCGACAAAGACCTGGCCCAATTCGTCCTCAGTCTCACGGAACCCCTCCTTCGGGTGAAGACGCCGAAGAAGAATCTTCGTCTGGTGCGCATTACGGGGGAGACCATGCGGACCCTTCATTTCCGGCAGTATTATCGAGATATGCCGGTTTTCGGTTCCTGGTTCGAGATGGTTATTGTCGACGAGATAGATTCGTTTACCCTGCTCCGAATGGGCGGCAACTACTCTCCGGGTATCGATATGGATATACCCTCCAACCTTCTGGGCGAGCGTGATGCCCTTCGGAAGGTCATGGAGGCCAAAGGTCTCGGTTCACTCCCTGAACTGGAACTCGTGGTTCCGGCGAAACTCTGGCTGTTCGACCGGGGCCTGCTCGCGCCCAGGTGTCCGAAATGTGAACCCGTTCAGTACGAACCCAGGATTGCCTGGCGCGTAATCTTCTTCTCCGGCGACGCCGACGGGGCCACTACGGATGTCTTTGTGGATGCGATGACCGGGGCCGTGCTTCACGAACGCAATCGGACCGACGGCATAAGACTCCGCCTCTTTACGGCACAGAGTAATGCGAGCCGCACGTGCTATGCGGCGCAGGCGACCCGGCGGGAGCAGTGGTACAACGAAAGCGGCGAATGTGATTATCTGCGTCGCTGTGGCTATCACAACTATTGCGAGCACGAACCCTGGGGTTGTACAACTCCCAGCGACGACGGTCGCGACGCCAACGAATTTACCCGGGACGTCTACAACTTCTTCCACGACGAATTCGGCCGGGAGTCATATAATGACAGAGATTATCGTTATTGGGCGTATGTACACGCCTGCTTTAAAGACGAGCCCTGCCCGACCCGGAATGCGGCTTCAATAGATTGCGGCGCCTACCGCATCCACATCTTCGGCGACGGGATGGCGACTCTCGACGTCGTAGGTCACGAGTTCGGACATTCTTTTCACAACTCGGAAGCGGATTATACGTATTCCAACGAGTCCGGCGCCCTTGCGGAACACATCGCCGACATGTTCGGTCATTTCGTGGGCTACTGGACCGGGAAGGATACGGACTGGAAGATCATGGAAGACTCCGTCCTGGCTGATCCCGTTACCGGGTGCGGGCGCGATATGTCCGACCCTCCGATCTGTTCGGACCCGGACCACTACGACGACTATATCGTGACGGCGGCCGACCACGGCGGGGTGCACACCAACAGCAGCATCCTTAATAAAGGCGGCTATCTTCTTGTGGACGGCGGGACTCACCACGACGTGACCGTGCGGGGAATCGGCGAAACCAAGGCCCGGCATATCTACTATAGGACGGTAACCAACAAACTCGGCGATTCGACCGGGTTCGAGCGTTTTTCGGAACTCATCAGAGACGCCTGCGACGAACTCGTCGGTTCCCACGGTATCAGAAACACCGGGGGGCCGGAAACGAATGACTGCTGCCAGGTAAGGAACGCCTTCGCCGCAGTAGGGCTCGGCGACCCCGACGCCGACTGTGACGGCACGGTGGACAGGGCCGACCGGGACGACGACGGGGACGGAATCGACGACGGGCCGGATAACTGCAACCTGGTGCCGAACCCCCGGCAGGACGATACCGACGGCGACCTCATAGGCGACGCGTGCGATACGGACGCCGACGGCGACGGCCGGGACAACGATGACGACAATTGCGAACTCACGGCAAACCCGGGCCAGGCCGACCGGGATGGTGACGGCGAAGGCGATGCCTGCGACGACTCGGACGGGGACCGGATCGTGGATGCCTCTGACAATTGTCCGACGACCTACAATCCGGACCAGGGAAACGTGGATGGTGACGCCCAGGGAGACGTCTGCGACGGCGACCGCGACAACGACGGTATCGCCAACCTGGACGACAATTGCATGAACACGGCAAACCCGGGCCAGGCCGATACCGAACCCGGGGGCGGCGACCGTGTGGGTGATGCCTGCGACAACTGCGTTGCCGTGGATAACCACGACCAGCGGGATACCGACGACGACGGCGAAGGCGATGCCTGCGACGACGACATCGACGGCGACGGTGTGCTTAACGACAACGACCGGTGTCCGGAGGAATGGGTTGACACGCCGGAATGGTACGAAATCTGTCCCGAAGACGTATTCTGCAGGAGGGGATGCCCGCCGCAGCACACGATCGAAGGAGTCTTCGCGTGGCAGTTCGGTCTTCCCGATCCGGGAGATCTTGACCCTTCGGCCACCCGCCCGCTGGCCCGCCGCCTCCTTGATCCGTGCCGGTACGGCGGTCCCTGCGAGGCCCAGAGTTTATTCGCCGAGAACACCTACTTGAACGTCTCCCTTGACGTGAGTATGGAACCACCCGCCGACACGACGTTCGATACATCGATGCTTCTTCATATAGGCGTTATGGACGAGGCCGGTCGGTGGATTGCCGGCGGTGTTATGGAAGTCGGCAACGAAATGCCGAAGGCGAAAACCACGAAACGCCTTGATCTTTCGTTCCGCCCGGTACCGTCGTACACGTGGCGGGAAACGGGGAAGTACACGGCACCGGATACCGTCGATCAGGCACTGCCGCTTTATTATCTCGTCGTCCAGCCGGAACTCGGCGATGAAAAGAACCGGGTAATGCTGGAAAAGACTCCGATAACCATATCGGCGACCATATCCCTTGGAACACGGGACCAAACGAAATAGCTGTATTGCCGAATCGGCGTTTTCGGGTACGATGGCCGTTCTTCGCTAAACATTGAGCCGAAAAACGCAGGTGCCGACGGTAGGGGGCATTGAGATAAGAAGAGAAAAGGTGCTCAGGGATGCTGGCGTAACCTTACAGTGGCAGTGCGCCGTGCAAAGGCACGGTCTTTCAGTGGGTGAAAT
>CAYYSS010000325.1:0-3583 GCA_964474325.1 uncultured Nitrospirota bacterium | reverse complement strand
TGTAGAGCTTCGGTTGTTTATTAACCAGGACCGAACCGAACCGGACCCGGGCGCCGTGGCGGTCGGTGGTATCGTCCACGTCGGTCATCTCGATCCTGCGCTCCCACACGGCCTCGGTGTAGTAGTCCACGTCCACCGGCTCGACGCGGCAGAGTTTTTTTTCGAGATCGAGTTCCACCGACATGTAGCGCCGTCCCAGGTGCTGGTATATGGCGTCCTTATAAAGCGTTCCCCGGGCCCCGATGGGATCGATCTCCCCGATCACCTCGCTTCCCGCGTGGATCTCCACGTTGTAGTCGGTCAGCCCCCGGAGGTTCACCCCCCGGCTCGGATAATCTTCGAGGGCGTAGCGGAAGACATCCTTGTACGGGACCACGGTCCCCCCGGTCTTCAGGACTTCCAGGGCCTCGCCGTAGGCGGGTTCGGCAAAGAGGGGTTCGGCGGTGCGCAGGGGGTATTCGTGGGCCGCGCAGGGAAGGTGCTGAAGAAGGATATAGGGATTGTCGGCGCTGAGCCAGGCCTCCTCCACGGGGGTCGATGTGATGAACTCGGGGTGGTGAACCAGGTATTGGTCCACCGGTGTATCCCGGCCGATGAACACGGTGGTCGATCCGTCGCCTTTTCTTCCCACCCGGCCCGCCTGTTGCCAGAAACTGGCCACCGTCCCCGGGTGCCCCGTGAGGATACACAGGTCCAGGTCCCCGATATCGATCCCGAGTTCAAGGGCGTTGGTGGAAATAACGGCGGTGATCCGCCCGTCAAAGAGGTCCCGCTCGAGACGCCGCCGTTCGTTGGGGAGAAGCCCTCCCCGGTACGGCTGTACCCGCCGGGCCAATTCCGGCCGCCCGTCGATGACGGCCCGGTAGAGCCGCTCGACCTGCTGCCGGGCCCGGCAGAAACAGATCGTCCGGACCCCGAGCCGCACGGCTTCCCTGATCAGGGGTACGGCCACCGAGCCGGTACCTTTGCGATACAGGGCGTCGCCGTGGCTCCTGACCAGCGGCGGGTTTACGAAATAGAGATCCCGGCGGCTCCTCGGCGAGCCGTCTTCGTCAATGACCTCGAAGGGCCGGTGAAAAAGGGCCTCCACATGGCGCCCGGGATTCCCCACCGTTGCCGATGAACAGACGAACCGGGGCCGGCTTCCGTGGAGTTCGCAGACCCGCTCGAGACGCCTGAAGACGTTCGCCACGTGGGAGCCGAAAGCCCCCCGGTAACTGTGCACTTCATCCACGACGATATAGCGGAGCCGCGAAAGGAACGACTTCCATCGGCGGTTGTGGTTGGGCAGTATCCCCGCATGGAGCATATCCGGGTTGGTGATGATGAAATCCCCGCCCTTCTGAAGCCGCGCCCGTTCCTCCCGGGGGGTGTCGCCGTCAAACGTCCCGAGCCTGCGGGTACCCGCCACCTGCTGAAGAAGTTTTCCTACGGTCCCTTCCTGATCCCTCGAGAGTGCCTTCGTGGGATAGAGGAGCATGACCCCGAAAGGCTTGTCCGCCGAGGCGTAGTCGTTCAGAATCGGCAGGAGAAACGAAAGGGTCTTGCCGCTTGCCGTGCGGGATACGATTACCGCATCCCGGCCCCCCGTGATCGTCTCGAAGGCGACCCGCTGGTGGGAGTAAAGCTCTTCGATTCCATCGGCCCGCAAGGCCTCGGCGATGCGGGGATGCAGAGCGTCGGGAAACGGTACGAAACGGCCGTTGACGGAATCCAGAACCTCGTGGGCCCGAATCTGCTCCTTGAATCTCTGTTCGATAAAGGCGTTCAGTTCGGGTTTCTTCATCTGAATATACGGTTAAAAAACGGTCCGGTTTCTTTCCGGAACTTCTCTCGCATGTGCAACGTCGAATCGACCCTTCGCCGGGAAGACCCGATTCGGGAAGCTTCCGGACCTCGTTTCGGCGGCCCCGGCCCCGGCGGGGCCCGTTGGGATTATACCATCTGCCCGAACCCCGCCGGCGAGGTCTCCCGGCCGGGAATACGCCATCCTGCAGCAAACCCCAACGGGGCCGGCGCACCTTCGACCGGGGCACCGGTGTGGCACGGTATTTGGACTTCCAGATCCGAGAAAGAGGCCGGGGGGGCCCGGACACGGCGCTCCGGCGTAAAACGACGGTTTTGGAAGTCCAGGGGGGATTATCGTTAATGGGTCTGGTTTTTGTCATATTTCTGTTCACTGCTGTCCAAAATACTTTTCGCCCCCGATCCTGACCATTGATTTCATGGCCTTTTTTCCGTATTTCGATCGGTTTTGGGAACGAGGTTTACGGATTTCGGCTTCAGAGTTCTGGGGAGCAGCCGTTTACCGACGGCTTTCGCCCCGGGCCGGCGTTTGTAGCCCCCCGTCCGGTCGTTGTGTTTCCGTCGTAACCACCGGCGGAGCCGATAACTTCGCGTGGGCGTCCAACGCGCGATACGCCTTGCTTACCGGCCCAAGGCGGAAATAGTTCGCCCAGCCCCGGAGCACCGCGTTGACTCCCGCAACGACCGTCTCGGCTTCCTGAAGCAACGTCCGGCGGCACGTCAACTCGCCGAGTTGCTTCCCACAACCCTCCGCACCGGAGGCTTCAGCCGATTCGTTACCTCCTCGACTGCTCCGATTGCTACCGGCTGGAACGACACCTGCCGGGTGGGAATTGCACCCACTGAAAGACCGTGCCTTTGCACGGCACACTGCAACCGCAAGGTTTTTTATCTGCACCTTCTTTGCGGTGTGCAGGGAAGAGCACTTTTCTCTTGTGGGAGATACAACAATGCTATAAGTTATCTGAAAAACCGGTGACAACGTATGGAACTTTTTGATATCACGGCGATCCTGTTAACCCTGGCAGGCCTGTTCAGCTACCTTAATTACCGTTTTATCAAACTGCCGACGACCATCGGGCTTATGCTCATCAGTCTTGTTGTCTCCGTGGTGCTGATTGTCTTCGGCGAGTCGTTTCCCGCGGTTCGGTCATGGGCGGTTCATTTTTTACAGGCCATTGACTTTGACAAGACCCTGCTGCATGGAATGCTCAGCTTTCTGCTTTTTGCCGGCGCTCTCCACGTCAATATCAATGACCTGCGGCGGCAGTATCGGATTATAGGGGGGATGGCGACATTCAGCGTACTTCTGTCGGCCGTTCTGGTTGGAACAAGTTGCTGGTATCTGCTGCCCCTTTTCGGGCTGCGGATGGACTATATTTACTGCCTGATATTCGGTGCGCTTATCTCGCCGACTGATCCTGTTGCCGTTCTCGGTATTCTGAAGACCGCCGGAGCTTCAAAGAGCCTGGAGACCAAGATTACCGGAGAATCTCTCTTTAATGACGGCGTAGGGGTTGTCGTATTCCTGGCATTGCTTGGTATTGCAATGCCGGGAGAGGGGCATGGGACCGGGCCTGTCTCGGTATTGCTGCTCTTTGTCCAGGAGGCGGTGGGAGGCGTGGTTTTCGGTCTTGCCGCCGGATATGTCACCTATATCTTCATCAAACAGGTGGATGACTACCAGGTGGAGGTGCTGCTTACTCTGGCACTGGTGACCGGGGGTGTTGTCTTCCGAATTAAACCGTCCTGATTTTTCTGATTAAACAAGCCTTCT
>CAYYSS010000324.1:0-3600 GCA_964474325.1 uncultured Nitrospirota bacterium | reverse complement strand
GTATTTTCTTGATTCCACCGGCCCCTTTTCCGGGAAATTTCTGCAACGTCAGGGGTTACCCGGGACCGGCCGCCGACATTGCCGGCTCTTTTAGATGGGGATATCGTGGACGCTGAAAATCGTAAAGACCATGGCCAGTATGATCGTACCGACGACGAGGGCCATGACGAGTATGATCAGGGGTTCCAGAAGTCCGAGAAGCCGTTTAAGCAGGGTCCGGCTCTCCTGCTCGAAACGATCCGCCACAAGTATTAGAGTGTCTTCCAGGCGGCCCGACTCTTCGCCGACGGTAATCATGTGAGAGACAAGCGTCGGGAACACGCCGGATTCCCGCAAAGGGCCCGAAAGCCCCCGGCCTCGCCGAAGACCTTCTTCCACGGGGGCGAGTGCCCGGGAAAGGGCTTCGTTGTCCAGGACCTCCCGGGAGATTGTAACCGCCCTCAGGATAGGTACCCCGGCTGAAAGGAGGGTGCCCAGGGTGCGGCAGAAACGGGAAATGGCGACTTTCAGACCCAGTTCCCGCACCACGGGTACGCGGAGACGGATCCCGTCCAGCGCCAGACGCCCTTCCTCGGTCCGCCGGTAGATCCGAAAGAGGATTACGGCCCCGCCTATACCTATCGCTCCCACCCACCAGTATTCCCGCACGAATTCGCTCGCCCGGAGGATCCAGCGGGTAATCAGCGGCACGCTTTGGCCCATGTCCTCGAAGAGTACGGCAAAACGGGGCAGAACGAATGTGACGAGCACCCCCACCGCCCCGGCCCCGACTGCAACGAGCAGGATCGGATAGATGAGGGCGGTCCGTATTTCCTCCCGGAAACCGATTGAGGATTCCAGGAACAGGGCGAGCCGTTTGACGACCGTATCGAGTACGCCGCCGGCTTCCCCGGCCATGATCATGTTTACGTAATACGAGGGAAACAGCGTATGCCGCCGAAGGGCCTCCGACAGGGACCGGCCCGCCTGGATATCCTCCACAATCTCCGACAGCGTGGCCCGCAGAGGACGTTTTTCGGAAAGCTCCGCGAGTATGCCGAGTGATCGATCAATCGGGATGCCGGCCTCGAGAAGCCCCGTTAACTGTTGGGTTATAAGCAGGAGGTCTTTAGCGCCGACCCGTTCCAGCATGACCGACCGCCGCCACCAGGGGACGTTACCTTCCGGGTCCGCCGTGAGATTCAGCGGGTAGATCCCCTGACGGCGAAGCTGTGCCCGGGCTTCGGCTTCGGCCCCGGCGGTACAGGTTCCCTCTACCCGGCGGCCCGCGGAGTCAACGGCCCTGTAGGAATAGGTAGGCATTACGTGTACCGTATCATAACGTGACACCGGGGAAAAAGCCGCACCCCGGGAAATGCCGAAGCGGGGTCAGCGCCCGACGGCCCGGGAGCCGGGCGGGGGACCGTCCAGGGCGCGCCGAACGGCCCGTGCGAGGGATCCGGGGTCGACGGGTTTCTGCAGCAATGCCCACCCCTGGGAATGGACTGCTTTGAGTACCGCGTGGTCGTTGGTATAACCGGATAAAAAGGACCCGCAGATCGGGATGGAGTTCGAGCGCCTGCTCGACCAGTTCCCTGCCGTTCATCTCCGGCATGACCACGTCGGTCAGGAGGAGATCAACGCGGTCACCTTGTTCAAGCTGTGCGAGCGCTTCGGCTCCGGTCCCTGCGGTCGAGACACGGTAACCCAGAGGCGCAAGGATATCCCGTATCAGGTTCCGAATACCCTCCGTGTCGTCCACCGCCAGGATCGTTTCTTCACCCCGGGGAAGCGGCAGGTGCCCCACCGGTGACGGTTCCGCGGAAGCGTCCACGACGGGGAGATAAACGTGAAACCGGGAACCTCGGCCTACGGCACTCTCCACCGCAACGTAGCCCCGGTGCTGACGTACGATACCGTACACCGTCGCGAGACCCAGGCCTGTCCCCTTGCCGATTTCTTTGGTCGTGAAAAAGGGCTCGAAAATACGGTCGCGAATCTCCGGGCTTATGCCGATACCCGTATCGCTCACGCTGAGCCGTACGTACCGACCGGGGGAGACATCATCGTAACCCCCTAATTGATCGGCACCCAATTCCGTATCGTCCAGCGAGATCGTAAGTCGGCCGCCTTCCGCCATGGCATCCCGTGCGTTGACGGCCAGGTTGATCACCACCTGCTCGAACTGGCTTTTATCCGCAAGTACGTTTCCAACGGCGCGATCCGTTTCCAGGACGAGTTCCACATCTTCCCCGAGCATGCTCCGAAGAAGGGATTCCATGTTGTTGATCACGGCGGGGAGTTCGAGTACGGCCACGTCGAGGACCTGTTTGCGGCTGAAGGCAAGGAGCTGCCTCGTGAGTGTGGCGGCCTTTTCGCCCGCTTCGTGAATAACGCTGAGATAGTGTTTCAAGGGGCCGGCGTCGGTAACCCGGAGTTCGGACAATTCGCTGTAGCCGATAATGGACGACAGCAAATTGTTGAAATCGTGGGCAATACCGCCGGCAAGTCTCCCGATGGATTCCATCTTCTGGGCCTGGACCAACTGCTCCTGGAGGTTCCGTGTCTCGGCCTCGGCGATTTTCCGCCCCGTTACGTCCCGGACGATCTCGATGCCCGCCGTGATCGTTCCGTCGGCGTCCCGGAGGGGCGAGGTGGTGATTTCGACGTACAGGGGTTTGCCGTCTTTTTCCACGAGCCGCTCCTCCCGGTGAACCCCGCCGTCCGCAAACGTCCGGGCTACCGGACAGCCCTCACAGACGCCCTCCCGTCCTTCGTACGCCTGGTAGCAGTATTCACCCACGTGGTCGCCGACCAGGTCCATGTGTACCTGGTTCTGGTAGAGAACTTTGAATTCCCGGTCCTGAATGCTCAGGCTGTCGCCCATGGCGGCGATAATCGCTTCGCTTTTTCCCCGTTCCTCCTTCTCCCGTCGGAGGGCGGCCTCCAGGGCGGCCGAGGCGGTTTGTTCCTCCGTGAGATCCCGGACCACGGCCACCACGTAAGGTATCGCCTGATCGGTCTCGTCCTGTTCGAGACGCCGAAGCCGCACCTCCACCGGAAACTCGGTGCCGTCTTTCCGCCGGGCGCGCCACCGGAAATTCTGGTCCTCCCCTCCGGCGGCGCGGTGGATATAGTCCAGGGCCATGGCAAAGGTATAGCCCTTGCCCATGGCGGTCTCGGGGGGTGAACGAAGCAATTCGTCCCGGGTGAATCCAAGGGCATCCTCCACACACGGATTCACGTCGATAAGGCGGCCGGTTTCACCGTCGTGAAGGAAAATCATGTAGGGCGAGGCCCGGTAGACGGCAAGCAGATGGTCCCGGGTGACGCGAAGTTTATCTTCGATCCACTGTCGCTCCCCGATCTCGCTCTGGAGTTCCCGGTTCCTGCGGGAGAGTTCGCTGGTCCGGGCCCGCACCTGGTTTTTCAGGAGGAGAGTGAAGACGAATAAGAGAAAAAGGCCTGCGGAACTCACGGTAAGGGCGTAGACGGCCCAGCGGGGAAGAAACCGGGATTCCGCCCCGCCGAACCATTTTTCCACTGCCATGTAGCAGAGGCACTCACGACCCGCTTTCAATGCCCCTAGAGGTTTATCCACCGCGGGCAGCAAGGCCTTAT
>CAYYSS010000323.1:0-3601 GCA_964474325.1 uncultured Nitrospirota bacterium | reverse complement strand
CCGTGTGGCGGATTTTTTTGAGGCCGCCGGCCCCGTATTTTTTGCAACTGTAAGATTCATCTTCCATGAGAAGGCTAAGTCAAATCGTTACCTTCGTGCTACCATGTCTCATGGCTGGCCTCCTCTCTTTCTGTGCACCTTAAGAGTGCGTTTCCAGGGAGACGGGAGAAGGAAAAAGGGAAAAGGGAGAGGGAAGACGGGAGAAGTAAAGGCTTTTCACGTCTAACGTCTTCCGTCTTACGTCTTCCCGCCCCTCATTCCCCTCGCCCATAGCCTCTCGCCTATAGTCTGCGCCCTTCGTCCGCGTACATCCGTGGCGATTATAACCCCCCGTATGTGTTTGCTTTTCCTTTTCCCGGAAAACGGCGATTGACTCGCCGCCGGGGCATCTGATATGTTCCCATGAGCATGGCTCGCGAAAGAATTTAATGGAAAATAATCCTGCGGAAAATTTAAAAGACATTCTCGAAGCCGTACTCTTCGTCTCTCCGGAACCCGTCTCTCCCCAGACGATGAAAAAACTCCACGGCACGGCCGGCATTCCGGAATGGAAAGAGGCCGCCAGCCGGCTTATCGAGGAATACAACGCCCGCAATACGGCCATACGTGTGGTGGAACTGGCCGAGGGGTACAAGATGGTCACCCGGCCGGAGGTGGCCCACTGGGTCCGGAAATACACGAAAGCGTCTGCGTCGGGAAAACTCTCGAACGCCGCCCTTGAGACCCTGTCCATCATCGCCTATCGCCAGCCGGTCATCCGGGCCGAGATCGACGCCATCCGCGGCGTTTCTTCCGACGGTGTTCTGCGCACACTGCTGGACCGTAAACTCGTGAAGATCCTCGGGAGAAAAGAAATGCCCGGACGCCCCCTGCTCTACGGAACGACCCGGGAGTTTCTCGAGTATTTCGGCCTGAAAAGCATCGCCGAGATGCCCACCCTGAAAGACATGGAAGACGAGCCGGTCGAACCCAGTCTCCTGCCCGCCCCCCCGGCGGACGATGTAATCGGGGAAGACGGGGAAACCCTGAACGACGCTACAACGGCGGAAGCCGCTCCTGCCGAGGAAGAACCGAACGACGTTTCCCAGGGGGAAACACAGGACCCGACCGGCCCGGTCGAAGTCCCGGGGGCCGAGGAAGCACCCGGCGACGCCCCGCCGCCCGAGTAGCCGGGCCCCCTCCGGCGGATCCTGCAAAACCGCATGCCCCGGATCGGTCCGCTTGTCCCGCAGGCTCTCTTTTTCTGCTCAATTTGCGCACCATCGCACATTTCGATTAAATTAAATATTGCAGTATAATGCTTGACCGGTGTATAATGCTTGACCGGTGCCGGAAGGAGATTGAGGGGTGAAGCTAACAATATTACACATAGCGAGGAAGAACCTCCGAAGGAGACTCTTTCGAAGCCTCGCTATAGCGGCAAGCGTCGCGGTTGTCGCCGGGACGCTCTTTTCCGTAACGACCGTCATGGAATCGGTTGAACGAAGCCTCAAACGCGGTACCGCTCGTTTGGGTGCGGATGTCATCGTCGTCCCGGAAGGGTACGAGGCCAAAGCCAGGGCCGCCCTGCTGGCGGGCGAGCCGTCCACGTTCTACATGCCCCGATCGGTGGTGGACAAGGTCCGCAAGATAAACGGCGTATTGAACGCCAGCGGTCAGCTCTTCGTCCAGAGCGCGGCCTACGCCTGCTGCGACGTGGCCGACATGCTCCTCATCGGGTTTAATCCCAAGACCGACTTTACTATTACCTCCTGGCTCAAGGAGAGCCTCAACAGGGATCTGGCGCCTGACGAGGTGATTATCGGCCGGGAGCTGTCGGCGTACACCAAGGGATCGAAGATCTCTTTTTTCGGCAGTGAGTTTACCGTCGCGGACTACCTGGAAGTAACCGGGATGCGGTTTATCGACAACTCGGTTTTCATTCCCTTCGAAGGGGTCAGGAAGATGGTTGAGCGCTCCAAGACACATTCCGAAGCCCCCCTGACCGTAACACCCGACCAGGTATCGGCCATCCTGGTCCAGGTCCGGCCGGACATGGACCCGGCCCGGGTGGCCATTTTCATCGAGCACGAGATCGAAGGCGTCAAGACCGTGGTGTCGGAGGACGTCATTACGTCCGTCCGGAAACAGCTCTTCGTCCTGTTACGAAGCATCCTCATTATCAGCGGCATACTCTGGATCATGGCCCTGCTGATGATCGGGGTTATTTTCTCCATGATCGTCAACGAGCGCCAGCGTGAGATAGGCCTCGTACGGGCGATGGGAGCCACCCGCAAAAAGGTCTTCGGGCTCGTCATGTCCGAGGCCTCGATCCTTTCCCTCCTCGGTGGTGCGGCGGGTGTTGTCGTCGGCGGGGTTTTACTGTTCAGTTTCAAGAATATGATCAAGTTCTCCCTGAACGTACCCTTTCTCTGGCCGGAGCCTGCGGAGTTCGGCGTTATCATCCTTCTCTGCATGACCCTGGCCTTTCTCACGGGAATCGGCGCCGCCCTGTACCCGGCACTTCGTTCGAGCCTCATGGAACCATATGCGGCGATCCGTAAGGGTGAATAAAGAATTTATAGTCTGGAGGACGTACTAAGGTGGGATCAGCGATAATAACAATAAACGACCTGAATAAGACCTACCGGGTCGGCGGACAGGTGATCAAAGCGGTGGATCACGCATCTCTTACCGTTGAAAGAGGAGAGCTTCTCTCCATCGTCGGACACTCCGGGAGCGGGAAAACCACCCTGCTGAGTCTTGTCGGCGGACTGACCCGTCCCGATTCGGGGACCGTAAAGATCAACGGTACCGAGTTATGGTCGATCTCCGACAACGCCCTCTCCGAATTCCGAAACCGGCGCATCAACTTCATCTACCAGTTTGCGAGCCTGATTCCCACCCTCACGGTACGGGAAAACGTAATGCTTCCCACGGCGTTTGGGTCGTGGGAGGGCAAGGAGGTCGAACAGAGGGCCCTGGAACTTCTGGACACGGTAAAACTCACCGACAAAGTCGACTCCTATCCCGCTGAACTTTCGGGCGGTCAACAGCGCCGGGTGGCGATTGCGCGGGCCTTTATCAATGAACCCGAAATCATCCTCGCCGACGAGCCCACCGGGGACCTGGACGAGGAGACCGAGGCCGAGATCATGGAACTGTTCCGGCGTACGAATCAGGAGCAAGGGATTACGTTCATGATTGTAACCCACTCCACGGAACTCGCAAAGCGTACGTCTCGTCAACTGCGTATGAAAGACGGCGTGCTCGCCGACGTCTGATCCCCGTGGCCTCTCCGATCGACACGGTTTCCGGAAAACGCCCGGCCGTGCCGATTGCGGTGATCGACGGTCAGGGCGGCGGCATCGGCAGTCTTATCGTACGGCGCCTTCGGGAAGAGTTCGGCGAACGGATCGAGATCCTGGCCCTCGGAACGAACGCGGCCGCAACCACGGCCATGATGAAGGCCAAGGCCGACCGGGGCGCCACCGGAG
Organism: uncultured Nitrospirota bacterium; assembly: GCA_964474325.1. GTDB lineage: Bacteria > Nitrospirota > Thermodesulfovibrionia > SZUA-242 > CAYYSS01 > CAYYSS01. The sequence goes on along the minus strand of CAYYSS010000323.1, from coordinate 125 downwards.
AAAACGCTATTGTGCGAAACGTTTCACAGGTGGCCGCGGTCTGCGGGTCGGTGGGTGTCGTCCTGCCCCACGCGTATCTCGGGGAAATGACACCGGCCATGGCCGAGGCGGTCTCGGCATCGCCC
>CAYYSS010000322.1:0-3622 GCA_964474325.1 uncultured Nitrospirota bacterium | reverse complement strand
GCGCCGGTCTGTGTGATGTTGCAGGAATTCACCTTTCGTGGCGTCTGCGGTACCGGGCCCGGACCGGTGCGCCGTTTCAGGACTGTTGTGGCCGTGCGTATTTTTTTGATCCCACCGGCCCCTTTCGCGGGAATTCTTTTGCAACAACAGGGTGAAGATTGAGCCGGAATTCCGGCCCCTTTTCCGAGAATCTTCTGCAACGTTAAGGTTTCGTAGCCGCGTCCGCGCCCGCGCGGTTCAGATTCGTATTGAAACCGTGTTTTGACTGTGCTAGATTGTGGTTAGCTCACATATTCTCTCTCACCGTTTTGCGTGACATCCGGCAAGGGGTCAAAGAGGGAGGAAACTTCTCCTTCTCTCCGTGAACGTTTCTCAACAGGGAGCGGGTTCGTGTCAATGGCTGGATTACCCGCAGAGGAGGGAACGATGAAGTTCCACCACCGGGAAACGCGATTCATTCTTTTGATCCTGTTCTGTATCGGTGTGCTTGCCTTACCGTCGACAGGAACGGCGGTTCTGTTCGTGGTCGACGATCTCTCGGATCTCAACGACGACAATCCCGCGGATAATGATTGCATTACCAGTCAGGGTACATGCACCCTCCGGGCTGCAATCCAGCAGATCAATGCACTCGGTGGTTCGCCCAACACTATAGGGTTTCAACCGGGCACAGGGGGGACGATCAAGCCTTCGCAATGGTTCTTCGTAACCGCGAGCGTAACGATCAGCGGTCCTGGTTCCGAGTTTCTGACCATTGACGGTCAGAATTCTACTAATCTCCTGGTAATCGAAAGCGCTACGGACGACCGAACGGTAACCGTTGAAAAGATCAGACTCACTGGAGGTTTGGCTCCGACGGCCGCAGCGGGTGCTGTTGGTGTTGGACCAGGAGACACGTTGGTTTTGGACCGCGTGGTGATCGAATCGAGTGTGGCACCCCAATATGGTGGTGCGATCTATTCCAACGGAGGTACGATCGAGATCCTGAGGAGCAGAATAAGCAACAACGAGGCGACGGCCGACGATGGGGGCGGGATTTGTGTACTGAACGGGACGCTTATCATTACCGACTCGTTGTTCGACGGAAACATCGCACACACCGGTGGCGCTGTTTACACTTCGGGATCCGACCTGACGATCACGGACACAGTGTTCGAAAACAACACCGCCTTGATTGCAGGAGGCATCTTTGCGCATCTTGGCTCCGGGAATGTGTTCGAGATGACGGATTCGTCCCTCCTCGGCAATCGTGCCCTCACATCGGACGGAGGAGGACTGTATCTGTTCGGCCTGGATGGCTCAGCAATCCTTCAAAATGTGACAATTGCCGGCAACACGAGCGCCCGGGACGGCGGCGGGCTTTATAGCGTGGCTGGTCCGCCTGTGGTCATGGCCAACAGTACGGTCAGCGGAAACCGGGCCGGCCGAGACGGCGGCGGGATAAAAAACGGTACACCTTTGTTTTCCCTCTCTAACCTGACGATAACCGGAAATGACGCCGACACGGACGGGGACAACGTCGGCATGGGCGGGGGAGTCCAGGGAAATTTCCGGATCGAGAACACGATTATCGCCGGGAATACGCAGGTTAACTCAACATTTCCGGCACCGGACTGCTCCGGGACGTTGACGTCTGCGGGTTATAACATCATCGGCAGTCAAGTTAACTGCACCATCACGGCCGGGCCCGGAGATCAGATCGGTCTGAGTGGGGCCGAAATTGATCCACTGCTGGGAGCGATCGCGTACAACGGGGGACCTTCACGGACCCATCCTCTACTTACGGGCAGTCCCGCAATAGAGATAGGGAACCCCGGAGGATGCACCTGGGATGACGACAACGACGGCGGGGCGAGTACGGCGGAAAGTATCCTGAACGAAGACCAGAGGGGAGAGACCCGGCCCTTCGATGTCAACTGCGACGCAGGGGCCTTCGAATGGACTCACTGCGACAACGGTGCTCAGGACATGGGCGAAACGGGAATCGATTGCGGGGTCGCGCCCTGTGCCGCATGCGGGTGTGGAGGTTCGGACGGAGCCTTGGTCGGCACCGGCACGTATGCTTCCGTTCTCGGTGCCTATCAAAGTGCCTGGGATGGAGCGGTTATCAGGATAAGGGAGACCGCGCCGGCTGAAATCCTTACTTCCGACTATTCCAAGCGGGTTTATCTGGTGGGAGGGTATGACTGCGATTTCTCCCGGATCGGAGGTTTCTCGTCGATGGTCAGCCTAACGGTGGAAACGGGATCCGTGGTGGTGGAAAACCTTGCGCTCGTACCGCTGTAAGGGCAGGCGTCACCCGGAAAGCGGGCGGCGGTGAGTTGAAGATTTGAAAAGGCCGGGGAGGGAGGACAGGCGCCGGATGCGGAGGTCTGCGGGTCTCCGACTGCGAACCGAAGCCGGTACCGTCGAAGACGGGTGCGTATATTTTTGATCCCGTCGGCCCCTCAAAGGGACTGAAATTTCGGGGCATTTTATCCCCCCCCGGAAAAGTTCAAGCTGGAGACGCGAATGCCGCCGCAGATTGGGAGCCGGAAGGATATTCGCCGTGGTAGAATTTGGCATGCCGATTTCGAAGAGGGAGCTGGAGCGTCGACTGAAGAAGGCCGCCGAGGCGGGGCGCGCGCTTCGGAAGGTTTCGCTCTTGTTCCGCCGGATTGGCTGGGACATCCTCGAGCGTTGGAGAGGGGAACGGGAAGGGGATGACCGTCTGCGGGTTGGTTGGTTCTCGGTCAGGGTTACCGATAGCTACGGTAACAAAGCCACCCGTGATTTCTCCACCGACCGCGCAGGGCGCGGTTTTTCGGAACGGTCACGTGGCATTGTCAATACCACATAATTAGTAATAAGCAAATTCTGAGCTGGAAGGAAAGTCTTTGTGTCGGTATGAGCGGAGAGTCGCACAAAAAGAATCCCGGGTCGACGGACGCTTTGACGGAGCGGTTGAAGGGCCTGCTCGGCCCCCTGGATGACGTTGAGTTGGCCTTCCTCTTCGGCTCGGCCGCTGTTGACCGGGAGTGCCCGCGCAACGATGTGGATCTTGCCATTCTGTTCAGGGAAAGACCGGACTATGATCGGCTTGCGGAATTGCGGGACGACATTGCGGGGGGCATCGGCGAGGCCGTCGATATCGTCGTGCTCAACGGCGCTTCTCCCGTCGTAAGGATGCAGGTGCTCAGGAAAGGGCGACGTCTGGTTGCGAGAGAGGGCGGGTCCTATGCGGACTTCTTCGCCCGGACCGTTCTGGATTATGACGATCTGAAGCGCGTTCGTCGGGAGGTTGAGGACAAGATCCTGCGGGGGCGGATCTATGCCTGACCGCGACGTGCTTCTGGCGAAGGTTGCGACGATCCAGCGTTGTCTCCGGCGGATACGGGACCGCACCTCCCTCGAAGCCGATTCCCTCGATGATCTGGACACTGAGGACATCTTCGTTCTCAACCTCCAGCGTGCGGTGCAGGCCGCAATCGATATCGCCGCACACATTGTGGCGGAAGAGGGGTTGGGTCTGCCGGAGACGCTCAGACAGAACTTTACGCTGCTCAGGGAAGCCGGTGTGCTTGACAGCGGGCTTACCCGCCGGATGGAATCAATGACCGGGTTCCGCAATATCGCGGTTCAT
>CAYYSS010000321.1:0-3628 GCA_964474325.1 uncultured Nitrospirota bacterium | reverse complement strand
AAGGCGGGCCGGGTGGGGTCCAGTTTGTTCATGCACGCGATCCGGGGCACTTCGCCTTCATAGGCCTGCCGCCAGACGGTCTCGGAATGGGGTTCCACACCGGAAACCGCATCAAAGGCCGCCACCGCCCCGTCGAGCACCCGCAGGGAACGCTCCACCTCGATGGTGAAATCGACGTGGCCGGGGGTATCGATAATGTTAATGCGGTGATTCCGCCAGGTACACGTGGTCGCGGCCGACGTAATCGTAATACCCCGCTCCTGCTCCTGTTCCATCCAGTCCATAACGGCAGTCCCGTCGTGGACCTCACCGATTTTATACGTCACCCCCGTGTAGTAGAGGATGCGCTCGGTGGTCGTCGTCTTGCCCGCGTCGATGTGGGCCATGATGCCGATATTTCGCGTTGTCGCCAGGTCCATGATAGTACTGCCGTCGTCCGTTATCTCTCAGAAGTCTTCTCGTTTACCCGCGTCTTACCAGCGGTAATGAGAGAAGGCCTTATTTGCCTCCGCCATCTTATGGGTGTCTTCCCGTTTTTTCACCGCGGAACCGGTGCCGTTCATGGCGTCAAGAAGTTCCCCGGCGAGTCGCTCCCGCATGGTGCGCTCACCCCGTTTCCGGGCAAAATCCCTCAGCCACCGAAACGCCAGGGCCAAACGGCGCTGGGGTCGAATTTCCACCGGCACCTGATAGGTCGCGCCACCCACGCGCCGGGATTTCACTTCAACGAGAGGTTTAATATTGTCAATAGACGCCTTGAAGACCTTCAGGGGATCTTCATTGGTCTTTTCCCGAATTATTTCGAAGGCCCCGTAGCAGATCCCCTCCGCAACCGACTTTTTGCCGTCTTCCATCATTACATTGACGAACTTGCTGACCAACTTGCTGTTGTATTTGGGATCCGGGAGTACTTCCCGTTTCGGAATTTCCCTGCGTCTCGCCATGTCCTTGCCCTCTCCCTACCTCGGCCGCTTGGTGCCGTATTTCGAACGGCTCCGCCGCCGGTCGCTTACACCCAGGGTATCCAGCGCACCCCGTACAATGTGATACCGCACGCCCGGAAGGTCCTTCACCCGGCCGCCGCGTATAAGGACAATCGAATGTTCCTGGAGGTTGTGCCCAACGCCCGGGATATAGGTCGTCACTTCCATGCCGTTTGTAAGGCGCACCCTGGCCACCTTCCGCAAAGCGGAGTTGGGCTTCTTCGGCGTCGTGGTATACACACGCACACATACGCCCCGCTTCTGGGGGCAGTTCTTGAGTGCCGGCGATTTCGTCTTCGAAATCTGCCGTTTTCTACCTTGGCGAACCAGCTGCTGAATAGTCGGCACGTTCCCTCCGTTGTCCTGCCAAACTTCGACGTTTCAGTAATGGCCCCGATGGGGCTCTCCCGTTTCAGGGAAAAAACCTTAGAAGGTTACCAGAAGAATTTCTTTTTGTCAAGCTCCCGGAGCGACCCGCGGCTCCCTGTTTTCAGGGGGGCCTGTGGTGTCGCACCGAAGCCCGTCTCAAGCGTTCTGGGACCCTCGAGCGTTGACCTGCAGGGCCGGCGAACCGCCCGGTTCCGCAAAGAAGCCGGTACCGGGGCCCGGGCAGTGCGGGGAGCGATACTCTAGCACACGGACCCGAAAAAAGAAAAGGAACCCCGTCGCGGTAAAACGCAGTAAACTAGTGTACTGTGCGGAAAAAGCGTACTGTGCGGGAAATAGGTGAAGGTAATTGCGAGACGTTTCCGTCGCTCCCTGGGCGCGCCGACGCAACGGAAGAACCCCGATCCGGCACCGCATCGCCCCGGCAACCGGGAACGGCCCTGGCACGACCCGACAGCCTGGTGGAAAAACTCAGGCCGTACCTCCTGTTCCGGGACCCCGCCATGCACGCGGCCCTGGCGGGCCTCCCCCGGGCCGCCGCTACGCGGGAACACATCCTCGTAACCGGCGAGACCGGTACGGGCAAGGAACTGGTGGCCCGGGCCGTCCACGGCCTGAGCGGACGCCAGGGGGGTCCTTTCGTTGCCGTAAACTGCGGGGCCATCCCTGAAACCCTTCTGGAAGAAGAACTCTTCGGCCACGAACGGGGGGCTTTCACGGGAGCGGTCGGTCGCAGGAAGGGGCGTTTCGAACAGGCCGACGGAGGCACACTCTTTCTCGACGAGATCGGCGAGATGCCGCTCCATCTGCAGGTGCGTCTGCTCCGGGCGTTGGAAGAGGGCGAGATTCAGCGTCTCGGCGGCGAGGCCCCGACCGTCGTGGACGTACGCGTGGTCGCCGCAACCCGCCGTGATCTGAAAAAAGACGTGGACGTGGGTTTATTCCGGGACGATCTCTATTACCGACTCCATATCCTGCCCATAACCCTGCCGCCCCTCAGGCAGAGGCCCGAAGACATCAGCCTCCTGGCGCGACATTATTTTGAACACGCTCTGGCAGAAATCGGCCGCCCGGACCCCCTCCCGACTATCTCCCAGGAGGCGATGGACCGCCTGAAAAACCTGCCCTGGCCCGGTAATGTCCGGCAGTTGAGAAACCTGATGACCCGGGCGGCCGTGAGCCTGCCGGCCGGGGCTCAGCGGTTTACCCGGACCGAGCTGGAACCCCTGCTGGAACTCGAGGATATGCCCCCCGGGGAACCGCCCGTCGCCCCGGCGTCCCCCGAGGGGGTCTTCATTCCCACCGGGACTACGCTCAAGGAAGCGGAGGAACTGCTTATCCGGGACGCCCTTCGTCACACGGGCGGCAACCGCACGAAAGCCGCAAAACTCCTCGGAATCGGCCTGCGAACCCTCCGCCGCCGCCTGAACGAACCGGGGGATTAACGTCGTTACTCGCAATTCGTGACGCGCAGAGCCGCGCGCGGTTTACGATTCAGTTTCACTCCTAATTGCTGCAAAAAGATTGCCGCGAAAGGAGCCTGTGGGATCAAAAGAACATACGCACGGCTACTGCTTTTCCTGAAACGGGTCGGAACTCGGGATGGCAAACGACACGGGAAGCAAGCTCCAGACACACTGCTCAGACCTGCGCCCCGGCGCCGGGCTATTGACAACCTTATCCCTCCCGTGGCAAAATTTCATGCTAATCTGCAGAAGATACCAGGGAGGATAAAGCGGTATGGCGCATAAAAAAGGGGTTGGAAGCTCTCGGAACGGTCGCGACAGCGCCGGCAAACGGCTCGGGATTAAGAAATTCGGCGGTGAAAACGTCCGCGCCGGCAATATCCTTGCCCGTCAGCGGGGAACGAAGTGGCACCCCGGCAACAATGTGGGTCGTGGTTCGGACGACACCCTGTTTGCCTTGGTCGACGGCGTGGTGACCTTCGAACGCAAGGACCGGCGGCGCCTGCAGGTCAGCGTTTATCCGACTGCCGCGGAATCCTGATTCGGCGCTCTCATATGGAAAACGGAGGCGGGCCGGCGGCGGCCCGCCTTTTTTCATGTCCGGCGGAGACGTTTTCGGGAAACCCGGGGTACGAACTTCATGAATTTCGTTGATTGGGCCGTCATTGAAATAAAGGCCGGCGACGGCGGACGGGGCGCCGTAAGTTTCCGTCGGGAAAAATATGTCCCCAAAGGGGGACCCGACGGCGGCGACGGCGGACGGGGAGGCCACGTTTATTTCCGGGCGGATCA
>CAYYSS010000320.1:0-3641 GCA_964474325.1 uncultured Nitrospirota bacterium | reverse complement strand
TTGCACGAGGCCCGGCACTCAACGGTAAAGGCCTACGGCGAACGATACGTGCACGAACCCGCATTACCGGCACACACAACATCGTTACGTATACGCTATTTTGGACAGCAATGCCACCCTACATCTTTTTTCTTTTTCCAGCCACCAGCACTAGCTACTATTCTTCTCCCTTCATCCGTGTCAATCAGTGTCCATCCGTAGCTGGATTGGTTTAACGGCATCTGCGCTCCCAGGGAATGCATAAATGCGAGCCCCTGGAAACTCGGGAATGACGACAAGCTCTTGGATATCCGCAATGATGCCCGTCACGACGTTTTTCGTGCCCGATCTCCAATACCCATAAGCAATGCCGGAACCGAGATATCTTCATCGAGATCGTCCCAGTGCAGGCCGATGCCGCCGCCGCTGAGAATATATTTCTCGCGTTGCTCCGGCGTTGCCCGAAGCAGACGCGGAAAATAGGTGAGCGGCACGCCGAGCTGTCGTCCGTCCGCAAGGTCCACCCACATGGTGTCTTCGTCGAACCGGAGTCGTCTGGCCTTAGGTTCATTCACCAACGTGCGCATACCAATACCTCTCAATCGTCTTCTTGTTCTCGATCGCAACATCGAGCAACTCATGCAGTTCGCGCGGCGACATCGCGTAGGCTTCCGCCAAAGCCGCTTCGGGTTCAAGCTGGAACTTGGCTGTTGCCTCACCCTTCCGCACATGGATATGCAGCGGCTCTCGGGGCTCTCCCTCGTTCGAATAAAAGAAAAACCGATACCCCCTGTACCTGAACACGACCGGCATATTCAGATAATACTACACCACTGCCATGATACATCCCCCGCACCTGAGAGGTGGTAGCTGATACGGTGCACTCTGATGGATGCCCCGGGTATCCGGTGGATTCGCTCCGCTTAATCCACCCTACATCTTTTTTCTTTTTCCCTCTCCCTTCTCCCTTCTTACTTCTTACTTCTCCCCTCTTCCCTCTCCCCTCTCTTTCCTCACTCCGGGCTACGGCACCAGCGCGAACTTTATCCCCTCACCCCGAACCAGACGGTCGAGTACCGTTTCTATCTGATAGAGGGGATATTCCGCGGTAATGAGTACACCCAGCTTGAGGGTTCCGGAAACAAGCAAGTCCCTGGCCCTGCGCACATCGTCGGGCGCGAAGTGAAACACCCCTCGCAGGGTGATGGCGTCGTAGTGGAGCCGGGCAGCATCGAACATAACTTGAGTGCCCGGCGGACAGCCGCCGAAAAGTGTAACCGTACCACCGCGACGGGCTACCCATACCGCACCCTCCCAGACCTCCGGCCGGCCGGTACATTCAAAGACGTAATCCGCACCCTCGTCGCCTATTTCTTCCCGAAGCGACTCGACCCACGTCCCCCCTGACTCAAGAACCCTGTCGGCGCCGAGGGAGCGCGCCGCCTGAAGACGTTCCCTCCCGCGCCCGGCTACGGTGACAACAAGCCCCAGATGCTTGAGATACGCCGTATGCAGCAGCCCGATGGGACCGGCGCCGATCACCACCGCCGTCTGCCCTTCCCGGAGCCCCAGGGAATCAACGCCGTGGACAACGCACGCGAGGGGTTCGAGGAGTGCAGCCTCGGTAAAAGGGAGTTCCGGGGGTTTTGGAAAAACATTCTGGTCCGCCACATGGCGGGGGAGCAGAACCTGCTCCGCAAAGGAGCCCATAACCTTCGTATCCATGAGCGCGGTACAGAGTTGGGGATGTCCGCGGACGCAGAACGAACACTCCCCGCAGGGGCCCGTGTGAACGGCCATGATCTCCTGGCCTTCCGAAAACGCGGTAATACCGGCGCCGCATTTTTCCACGACGCCGGAAAACTCATGGCCGAAAGGTGTGGGCAAAGGAACCATGGGATGCCCCTGGCGATACATCTTGAGGTCAGTCCCGCAGGTAAGGGCGCCCCGGACGGAAACGACGATTTCTTCCGGACCCGGCTCGAGGTCCGGAATCTCCTCGAATTCAACCAGTCCCGGCCTATGGAGAACGCAACGCTTCATGATTTCCCGGTTGAGACGCGGACCGGATACCGCACCCCGAGGGACAGAGAGACGTGAAGCGTGAAAGGTGAAATGTTTTGCGTCTCACGTCTTACGTCCCACATCTTCCCCTGCCTCCGACGGTCCCGTCGCTACGGACCTCCATAAAAATACGGGCTACTCCGCCCCGGTCTTCGGAGGCCCTGAACTCGCCTTTTTATGGCTCCCCCCGGGCCGGCGGCGCTTTTTCCGGGCCCCTTTTTCGGCTTCCCGCGTACTACCCCCCCCGGCCGCTTCACCCGATTTCTCCGGGCGGCGCCCTCTGCGGCCGCGGGATCCTCGTCCCTCCGATCCCGTGGTCCGTCCCCGACCGCGGTCCCGTCGGCGGGCCGGAGGACGAATCGGCTCGATGATCAGTTCCGGAGGCGCCTGGGACGCGGGAACGGCCTGCCCGATATACTCCTCGATCCCTTCGAGGGAATAGACGTAACGCTCGCAGGCCAGGGATATCGCGTTTCCGGTTTTCCCCGCCCGGGCGGTACGCCCGATGCGGTGGACATAGTCTTCCGGATCCTGGGGGAGATCGTAGTTGACCACATGAGAGACGCCGTCGATATGCAGCCCCCGGCTCGCCACATCCGTAGCCACCAGGATGGGGAGCGAGCCCTCCTTGAAGCGCCGGATGATCGACAGGCGTTTCCGTTGCTGTATGTCACCGGTTATTGCCGCGGCCTGGTAACCGTTGGCATCGAACCAGCGTATGAGCTTTTCCGCTTCGGCCTTGGTATTCGTAAATACGAGGACCCGTTCCCATGGTTCGTTCTTGAGGATCCCGAACAGAAGCCCTCTTTTCTCGTCGGCCCCGACGTGATAGAGGATCTGCTCGACACCTTCCACGGTGATTTTGTCCGGTGTTACGGAAATCTTGTCACCGAGGTTCATGAACTGGTAGCCAAGCTCCATGACACGGTACGACAGGGTAGCGGAAAACAACATTGACTGGCGCTCCTGGTAGGGAGGCATCTTACGGAGGAGATAACGTATATCGGCGATAAAACCCATATCGAACATCCGATCGGCTTCGTCAATCACCAGGTAACGGGTATTGCGGAGGGAATATGCCTTCTGCTTGAAATAATCTATCAGCCGGCCCGGCGTACCGATCAGGATATCGATCCCCCCTGCTTCGAGGACTTCTCTCTGTTTGACATATTGGACACCGCCGAAAACAGCGTGAAAGGTAAGTCCGGTATAACGACCGAGCCGTTCCGCCTCGGCACGAATCTGATCCACCAGCTCCCTTGTGGGAGCAATGATCAGCACCCGGGGCGACTTCCCCTTCTTGCGGGGAGCCTCCTCCCGGAGTATTCGGGAAAAGATCGCCACGAGAAAGGCCGCGGTCTTTCCCGTGCCCGTCTGGGACTGGGCCGCCACGTCCTCGCCCCTAAGGGCTTGCGGCAGGGTCTCGGCCTGAATGGGTGTACACGCGGTAAAACCTGCGTCGCGTATGCCTCGGAGTACGGGTTCCGGAATATCCAGTTCTTCGAATTTCATCCCAATAGTTTAGCACTCTCGGGCGTCTATAAACTTTACAGTGGCATAAAATACGGGGCCGGCGGCCTCAAAAAAATCCGCAACAC
>CAYYSS010000319.1:0-3648 GCA_964474325.1 uncultured Nitrospirota bacterium | reverse complement strand
CTGTTACGGTGGCAAATCGGCCCGATTCCACCCACACTCCTCCGCGATGACCCTTCTTTTGGAGAAAATCAAGAAGCTTTTCTCGAACCTCGCAACGGAGATTCCAGGCCGAGGATGCGTCGGCCGCGCTCATCAGGGCTCGAAGTTCAACGGCCCGGTCCGTGGTATTCGTGACCTGAAGACCGCAGACGTTTCCATCCCACCCCGGAGACTCCTTGACGATACGTTGCAGTTGTTCACGCACGGCCTGCACGGGCACAGTGTAGTCCGTATACAGATAAACCGTTCCGAGAATGTCTGCGGAAGTGCGGGTCCAGTTTTGAAACGGCGTCTCCAGAAAATACGTAATGGGAACAACAAGCCGCCGCAGGTCCCAGATACGAACTACGACATACGTAAGCGTGACCTCCTCGATACGGCCCCATTCCCCCTCGACGATCACGACATCGTCAAGCCGTATAGGCTGGGTTATGGCAATCTGGATGCCGGCAAACAGCGTAGCAATGCTCTTCTGCGCGGCAAACCCCACGACGATACCGACGACCCCGGCCGAGGCCAGAATGCTCACACCCACCTGCCGCACGCCCTCGAACGTCATGAGTACGGCTGAAACCGTAAAGACGGCAATCAGCACGAGAAGGACCTTTACGAGCACCTTCAACTGCGTGTGCATGGCACGGGCTTTCAGGTTGTCCGGGACGGTCACGTCGTACTTGTCCAGTACCGAGTCCCGGAGTACATAAACCGAGTTTGCCAGGAACCACGCGACCGTTCCTATAAAGAAAAGGCGCAGGAAATGGTAAAAGGGCTCCGCGGCCGCCTCATGGAAGCCGGCCGACGACGCCGCGAACATGAGAACGAGAAGCGGGAGCAGAATGCGAAGGGGCCCGCGCCACCGCCGGTGAAAACGTTTTCCGAGTTTGCTTCCGGAGCGCTTGGTCCAACGCCCCATCATGGCGAACATGATCAGATAGAGCACGTATCCGAGTGCAAGCGCCCCGAAAAGGACGCCTAGCACCTGGACAACCTGTCCGTCCGCGTTGATGTTTGTATACGGAATCTTCATACCCGACCTCCCGACTGAATGAACCTTTCGCAGTACAGTTCACCGTACAACGGTCCCCGGGCCATGTCAATGCTTAAGCTGGGCGGCGGCGGAATGGTTCTTTCCGGGGTCAGGTGTATATACCGGCTTACCTCCCATGGATAGCTCTCCCGCTCCAGGAGCGTCAGAAAGTATCCCCTTTATATATTTGATCCCCAGCGGCCGCGCCGGCTCTGCTCCCGGAACTTCTGCCGCAAACAGAACGTGCAACTGTGGCCAGCACCCGGAAGGGTTTTCTCACCCTCTCTCGCCCGAACTCCACAGAGCCGTCCCGGTCATCAGAAAGACTCGACCGGAAACCCCTGCTCCTGCCAGTCGGCGAAGATGGCCTGGTTGATGTCCTTATAGCCGAGCTTCATCAGTTTCCGGTAGGCGTTGTAGCTTCGCCCTCCCGAGTTGCAGTAAACAACGATTTTTTTCTTCTTGTCGAGGACGGCCGATTGGGAGGCGAACGAGGCCGCCGGGATATTGATGGAACCGGGGATATGGCCCTGCCGGAATTCTTCCGGGTCGCGGACATCAACGGTTGTAAAGGTGTCAGCTCCGCTTTTTATCAGCACATTGAGGTCATGGGGGGATATTTTCGTTGTTTCAATGCGTTTTTCGTAATCGGGGCCCGCGTAGATCGGCATGCCCTTCTCTTCCCACACCGGCATACCTTCGGCATAGACCAGAATATTGTCGTACCCCCTTGCCATGGCCTTAATGGCGGCTTTTTTGCTCTTGCCGCACTTGACGCCGTTGCAGTAAAAGATGATCCTGGCCGATCTGTCCGCCGGCAGACGGTCGGCATACCGGTCGAACTGTTTGACCGGCACATTGATCGCCCCTTTGATGTGAACCTCCTGGTACTCCTCGGGATTTCTGGCATCGACCACGGTTAATACCGCATCCGAATCCAGCAGTCTCTTCAACCCGTGGGTGTCGATCAGGCCATACCCCTCGTCAGCCAGCCGGTAGTAGGTGATGGTGTACTTAAAGGTGGCGGGATCGAGCCAATCGAGGGTTTCGCCGCCGATCTGGGCAAAGGGGTACATCAGGTAATTGACCGGCCCGCCCTGCTGGGCGGGGTTGAGGGTGAGATCCCGTCCCTCGCTCAACCGTATCCGGTACGGGTCGATGCCGCCCCAGAAATACTCGCGATACTCGGCGGTTTTCGGGTCGTCAATCCGCAGGTTTTCGATAAGCATCTTTTTTCTGACATCGGCCGGATCGACCGGCACCCAGCCATAACCCGGCAGATAGAACTCGGCCCAGCAATGCTGCCAGCCGGTGATATCCTGCGTGACGTTTTTGCCCATGCGAATGCCGAAAACGTCACGGGCCGGTATGCCCGCGGCACGGGCCAGCGCCACAAAGATCGAACTGATATCGGCGCATTTGCCGCCCGGGTCCTGCAGCAGACGGTAGACGTCCCCCAGGCCGCAGCCCCGCGTGCCGGGATTGCGGTAGGTGTTTTCCACTGTCCAGTCATAGATGGCCCGGGCTTTTGCGGGCACGCCCGTCTTTCCCCGGGTGATCGCGTCGGCAATTTTTTTTACCTCGCCGTCGATGGGGCCGAGACGGGTGGGCGCAAGATACGGTGCATAATCAGCCGGGTCCCAGGCGGCCTCGGTGACAGGAAGCTCCCCTCGGTCGATCTCCATGCGCCGCGCTTCGAACGAGAATGAAAGTTTTCGGCTCCGGGCGTCCTTCGGCCAGCGGGCATACAGCATGGGCGTCTTGAAAACCTTATCGGTATAGACAGCCGCCTCGGCATAATCGCCATCGAGGCGGACCTTGCTGATATCCTGGGCCCCATCGCTTGTCGGATAGGGAATCCAGAGGCTTGTTTCTCGGCCGGTTTGATGCCGGGACAGATCGAAATCCATGGTGATTCTTCCGCTGACGGTCTGCGCGAAACCGTCTCCCACGGAGACGGCGAGAAAAATCAAGGTCAGGACCAAGCATCGTTTTTTCAGGGTCACTTCCACACCTCCTCGGGAAAAGTGCCAGCCCCGAACGCCGGTCGAGCGCGGGTGGCGATCGCACGGATTCTGCGAAAACCCGCACATTCTAGTATCGATAAACGGTAGATGTCTAATCGTTTTTTGTAATACATTCGTCCCGCAACCGGGAGGGATTCTTATGTCTTTGTCTTTGAGGCTCTTCCGATTGCACCAGAAGATGAAAATGGTTAGGAATCAGCGCCCGAGCAATCGTCCGCAGATGGGGTCGGCCTTGGACATGAGACAGGATGGCCTTTTCTTCCTTTTCCCATTCCTTCCGGCTCCCGGCAGGACGCAGCCGCATCCGGCGATGAACGACTTTACCTTGCAGTGGCAATAAATCCGGGGCCGGCGGGCTCAAGAAAATCCGCCACACGGCGTTATTATTGGTTGAAACGGCGCCGGGGCGCAGGTCTGAGCGATGTTTCAGGAATTCACCTTTCGTGGCGTTTCCCATGCAGTGCCCGGACCGGTTCGCCGTTTCAGGAAGAGCAGTGGCCGTTGTTGTCTTCCGAATTAAACCGTCCTGATTTTTCTGATTAAACAAGCCTTCTG
>CAYYSS010000318.1:0-3692 GCA_964474325.1 uncultured Nitrospirota bacterium | reverse complement strand
AATCTACACCTTTGTTTTTCCAGATTAAATTATCTTTTTTTTCCACCTTCATAACGCTGCGCTCCCCCGGTTCGCCCGGGCGGGCCGGACCTTCGTCGTATTCTTGCTTTTGGTCCGTGAAAGCCATTATGATTTTAGACTATTGCGGGCACTGCCCGCGTGGAGAGGTGTCCGAGCTGGCCGAAGGAGCACGACTGGAAATCGTGTAGGCGTTCACGCGTCTCGAGGGTTCGAATCCCTCCCTCTCCGCCATGGAAACAAGGTGCCCCCGGCCCGGCCGGGGGCGTTTGTGCAGCCGGTGGATCAGGCCCTGCGCGGCGGAGCGCCGCTGAACCCCGCCAGGTCCGGAAGGAAGCAACGGTAGGTGGTTGTTCCGGGTGCCGCAGGATTACCGGGTCGACCGGTTGCACAAACGCCCCCGTCAAAACGAAGGCCGTGGGCCCCGTATCGACGACCGACCATGAGCTATCTCGTACTGGCAAGAAAATGGCGCCCCCAGACCTTCGACGACCTGGTGGGTCAAGAGGCCGTAGTGCGGACCATAAAAAACGCCATCAGCCAGAACCGGGTTTCCCACGCGTACGTGTTTTCCGGCCCCCGGGGCGTGGGGAAGACCACCACGGCACGCCTGCTTTCGAAGGCCCTCAATTGCGCCCAGGGCCCCACGCCCGATCCCTGCGATAGCTGCCCGTCCTGTACCGCCATCCGGGACGGCCGTGACGTAGACGTGATCGAAATCGACGGTGCGTCCAATAACTCCGTAAACGACATCCGGAACCTGCGGGAGACGGTCCAGTACGCGCCCGCGGCGGGACGGTTCAAGATCTACATCATTGACGAAGTCCATATGTTGTCGGACTCGGCCTTTAACGCCCTTCTCAAAACCCTGGAAGAGCCGCCTGACCACGTGTTTTTCGTCTTTGCCACTACCTCGCCGGCCAAGATTCCGGTAACCGTCATGTCCCGGTGCATCCACATGGGCTTTAAACGGGTGCCGAAAAAACTCATAATGGAACATCTCGACCGCATATGCTCGGCCGAAGGGGTTGCCGCGGAACCCGGGGCGATAGAAATGATCGCCCGGCATGCTGAAGGCGGGCTTCGGGATGCCCTCACGCTTCTCGATCAGGCGTTGGCGTTCAGCGATACTGTTACGGAGAAAGACCTGATCGGTATGATGGGGCTTCCCGAGACCACGGCCCTTCAGGATATCGTCACGGCGGTCCTCAGGGCCGACCGGAAAACGGTTCTTGAACGGGTCGCGCGACTTGCGGAACTCGGTACGGATCTGCGGGTCTTTCCGAAAGAACTGGCGCAGGTCGCCCGGAATCTCCTCGTTGCCGGGGTCGCGCCGGACGCCGCCGACCTGCTGGATCTTCCGGAAGACGAACTGCGATGGGTGCGGGAAACCGCCCGGGAATCCACGGTGGAGCAACTTTCCCTTGTCCTCGACGAGTTCCTCCGCCTTTCGGCGGATATGCGGGACTCGGTCGTTCCCCGGTATACCCTCGAACTCGGTCTTTTGAGGGGAACATTCTTTCGGGGCGCCGTATCCTTCGATACCCTTCTTGATCGCCTGGAAAACATTCAGGGCGGGGGGAGCCAGGAACCCCCGCCTGCTGAACCGGCCTGCTCCGGGCCCGAAAACGCTGCCGGCGACGACCCACCGCGTGCGGTTCATCTCGAAAAACCTCCGGCACACCGGACGGGGGAACCGGAAGCCGACCCCTACGGCGCGCCCGAGGCAATTGATTATCCGGTCGAAGACCCGGACCAGGACTCGGCGCCCCTCGCATCCGGAACGACGGATACGCCGCCTGCCGGAAACAGTACTCCGGCCCGGGCGCTTTCCGCCGGGGAACTCTGGGACCGGGCGCAGGAGCGCCTGCGGCAGCAGGGCGGAACCCTCCCGGAACTGCTTCGCAAGTTTTCTGCGGGGTCGTTTGACGGCGCATTGCTCGAGATACGGGCCGGCGATGGTGTAAACGGCTTTGACACCGAGAGGATAAAAGGCGAGACCGGGTCCATCGAACAGGTCCTTGAAGACGTTGCGGGTACGCGAATCCGTATCCGGCTGAGGGAAACCCCGGCGCGGGCGACGGCCGGGCCGGAACCCAATCGCTCATCGAAAACCGAGGCGCTGGATAATCCGATCGTGAAGACGGCCATGGAACTCTTCGACGGCCGGATCACGGACGTCCGCCTGACAGGCGAATAAGTGGTCACCGATTGCACGGCGATCTTTGCCTCGGATTCCGGCACCTGAAAACAAGGAGGCAGAAATGTCTAAAAAAATGATCGCGGATCTCATGCGGCAGGCGCAGAAAATGCAGGCCGAGATGGGCAAAGCCCAGGAGGCGATGCGGGAAAAAACCGTCGAAGCAACCGCCGGCGGCGGCATGGTAACGGTCACGGCAAACGGGGCCGGCGATATCGTGTCGATAAAACTGGAGAAAGACGTGGTCGATCCCGACGACGTGGAGATGCTCCAGGACCTGATAACCGCTGCGGTCAACGAGGCCATGAGGAGAGTGCGGACCATGCAGCAGGAAGAAATGGGCAAGGTAACGGGTGGCTTGGGGCTTCCCGGAGGCCTCGGCGACCTGGGCAATATTTTCGGCTGAATCCCCGACCGTGGCAAACGATCTGATCGGGGACCTGGTTTCCGCCCTGTCTCAATTGCCGGGGATCGGGCGGAAGACTGCCCAGCGGCTCACGTTTTTCATCATGGGGATGCCCGAGGGGGAAGCCCTGGCTATCTCCCGGGCCATCGAACGGCTCAAGTCCGAAGCTCGTCTCTGCTCCCAGTGTTTTCACGTCACCGACGCGGAACTCTGTTCAGTCTGCCGGAGCGCTGGACGGGATACGGCCAAGATCTGTGTCGTGGAGGAACCCGCCGATCTCATTATGATCGAACGGACCCACGAGTACCGGGGCCTCTACCATGTCCTCCACGGCGTACTCTCTCCCATGGACGGCCTTGCACCTGAGCGTCTGAAGATCCGGGAACTCCTTGAGCGGGTCCGGCAGGGGCGGATCGAAGAGGTGATTATCGCCACAAACCCCACGACAAAGGGCGAGGCCACGGCCCAGTACCTGGCCGAACGTCTTCGGCCCCTGGGCGTTACGGTGTCCCGCATAGCCTACGGCCTGCCCCTCGGCGGCGATATAGAATTCGCCGATGAAGTCACCCTGGGACGGGCACTTTCGGGGCGCTCGGAAATATGATGTTTGCCGGGCGGCGACGACCGGCCCGGAACGCTACGCTTCTGCTAGTATAAGAACCGCCGCGAACGCTGGGTTCCGATTATTGTGGAGCCGCTTCCGGAAAACGCTCAAAACGCGGGATAAGGGGGGACACTCATGACAGATCAGAATATCGATCAGCTTGCCGTAAATACCATCCGTATGCTTTCCGTCGACGGGGTCGAGGCCGCCAAGTCCGGACACCCGGGCATGCCCATGGGCGATGCCGCCATGGCCTATACCCTCTGGACGCGTTTTCTGCGGTTCGACCCAACAACCCCTCTCTGGCCGAACCGGGACCGCTTCGTCCTCTCGGCGGGCCATGGCTCCATGCTCCTGTATTCTCTCCTTCACCTTTGCGGATACGACATCAGTCTGGACGAGCTGAAACACTTCCGCCAGTGGGGCAGGAAAACCGCGGGACATCCGGAGTACGAACCGCAAAT
>CAYYSS010000317.1:0-3709 GCA_964474325.1 uncultured Nitrospirota bacterium | reverse complement strand
TTGTCAATCGTTAATCGTAAATCTCCCCAGCCCCTCGCCCATAGCCTCTCGCCTTTAGCCTATCCTAACGCCGTGTTGCGGATTTTTTTGAGGCCGCCAGCCCCGAGTTGTATGCAACTGCAAGGTGTACAATGTTTTTTATGCGGCGGTTTCGACTGGTTCTTCAGTACGACGGAACGGATTTCGCCGGCTGGCAGTCGCAGGCCCAGGGGGAGCGGACGATACAGGACACCCTGGCGGATGCGATTCAGGCGGTAACCGGGCTTTACATCCGGCCGGCGGCGGCCGGACGGACCGACGCGGGCGTGCACGCCCTCGGCCAGGTGGCGGCCTTCTCGGCCCCATGGGGGCACGGCCCCGACGCCCTTCTCCGGGCACTGAACGCCCACCTTCCCCGGGACATTCGTGTTGTCGAAACAAACGAGACGACCGAAGACTTCGATGCCCGCAGGGGGGCCCGGGGGAAGCGGTACCGTTATCTTATAATGAACGGCCCGACGGCCCTGCCGTTTTCACGGGCCTACTCCTGGCTCGTTCCGCAACCCCTGGATGTTGCAGCAATGCGACGGGGGGCGAAGGTTCTCGTGGGCCGCCACGATTTTTCCTCGTTCCGCGCGTCGGGGTGTACCGCAAAGAACCCCGTGCGGACTCTCCGCACCCTGACCGTCCTCCATGACGAGAAGACCCATTTCTTTGGTCTTTCCCTCCCCGGCCCGCTGATCACCATCGTCGTCGAGGGAGACGCATTTCTCCGGCATATGGTCCGGGCGATTGCGGGAACCCTGGTGGATGTGGGCCGGGGCCGCATATCCTCAGGGAGCCTTGCGGCCATACTTGCAGACCGGGACCGGAACGCGGCCGGCCCCACGGCGCCGCCCGAAGGGCTTTTCCTGGAAACCGTGTTTTATGATGAATGAAAAAGGCGAAAACCATATTGGCCACGAATGAACACGAACGGGAACAGGGTCTTCGGGTCACTCGTTTCCAAGACAGCTTTTTGTCCATCCACAGATTACGCGGATGAGCGCAGATAGATGCGAAAACAGGGTTCACCGTCATTCCCGTCTCATTCGTGGATATCCGTGGCGTTTTTCAAGTTAAACACCTGCGAAGTCACGTTTTACAAACGTGAAGGAGGGGGGCATGACCGATCTTTCAATTCTTTCGGCCATCGAAGAGCGGCTTACCTACTACGGCAACCGAGGCGGAATCAACGATACCTGCAAGGAGTTTCTCGAACACATCACGTGTTTCGGCGCCGACCTGAAAAGTCACGTCTGCCGGGTCGCGCTGATCGCCGAGAGGGTCGCCCTGGAGACCGGATCGGACGGACGGGCTGCGTTTTACGCGGGCCTGCTCCATGATTTCGGCAAAGTGCTTCTTCCCGAACAGCTTTTCGACGGACATGATATCGATCTCCGGGAGTACGAACACATAAAGAGCCACGCCGAGCGCGGTTTCCGCATTCTCCGTGAACACCACCTCTTTTCCGCCCTGGTGGCCGGCCTTCACCACGCCCTCGGGGGCGAGAACACGTACGGGATCACATCCGACGACCTGCCCGAAGGGATCTCGGAAAAACTCCTCCAGAATGCCGTCGAGATGGCGCAGCTCATCAGCATGGTGGACTTTGCCGATGCCTTTCTCCACCGCCGGACCCGCTTGATCGGGGAGACGGGCGAGTCCCATACCCCGGAGGTCCTTGTCCGGCACCTCAAGGACCGGTTCGGCCCCCGGGCTCCCATAGACGCGGTGATCCGCCACGCCCGCGAACTCAAAGACCGCGCAGCGCCCAGAATCGGGTGCGACAACCCAGTTCGGAATGGCGAGTGAATCACGCTTTCTCTCGCCTGTCCGGCTGTGATATAGTAGTCGGCGTTTATGGCACAGATAACCCCGTTTACGGGCATTCTCTATAACTCCACGATCAGCGATCCGTCCCTCGTCGTCGCGCCCCCTTACGACGTGATTTCCAACGAGGCGCGGGAGGCCCTCTACACGAAAAGCCCTTATAACATCGTCCGGATTGATTACGGCCGGGACGAGTCCGGAGACGGCGGCGGATCGAATAAATACGCCCGCGCGGCGGCCCTGCTCAGGCAGTGGCTCGCCGAGGGAGTCCTCGAGCGGGATACCGCGCCCGCGTACTACGGCTACGAGGTACGGTACACGATCGACGGGGCGGAACACTCCTTCCGGGGGTTTTTCGCCCGGGTCCGCATCGAGCCTTTTGAACGGGGGATCGTTCTTCCCCACGAAGAAACCCGGTCGAAACCCAAATCTGACCGTCTGAACCTCATGCGGGCCACCCACGCCAATACAAGCCCGATCTTTTCCCTCTACCACAGTCCCTCCTGCCGGGCATCGAACGTGGTGAACCGGACCGCCGGCAATACCCCGCGCCTGACGGCAGTGGATCACGACGGCAACGAGCACCGGATCTGGTCGATTACCGACCCGGAAGATCTGCGGGTCATGAGTGAAGACCTGGCGGACCTCCCCGTGTTCATCGCCGACGGACACCATCGGTATGAGACGGCCCTGGCATACCAGCGGGAAGCCGGGGATATGCAGGGGGCGGACTCGGTGCTTATGTTTCTTGCGAATATGGCCGATTCGGGCCTCTCGATCCTTCCCACCCACCGGCTGGTACGGGGGATCGACGGAGATCCTGTGGACCGCCTCACCGGGGAGATCCCCCTGGAGCCCATTGACATCTCCGCGGGCGGTACGGCCATGCTCGAAGCCATCCGGGGAACCGAGGACCACTGCTTCTGCATGTACGCGGGGGGACGGGCGTATATCCTGCGGAAGAACCGGGGCGCGGCCCTGGACGAGATCCCGGCGCCCCTCGGTGACCTGGACGTCACGGTACTGCACCGGCTCATTCTGGACGACGTTTTACTGGCGGGGGAGTGCGATTACGAGAAAGATGTTGCCCGGGCCGTCGCGTTGGTGGATAATGGTGACTATCAGGCCGCGTTTTTCTTGAATCCCACACGGCTTGAGGAACTCCGGACCGTGGCCTTGGACGGCAAACGTATGCCGCCGAAGTCCACATACTTCTATCCGAAGCTCCTCACGGGCATGGTCATGAACTCCCTGGAATAACGCCGGACGGACGGGCCGTAGTGCATGATACAGTTCTCACTCTATATGAAGGAGGGTCATAATGAAGGTAGCAATTAATGGTTTTGGTCGCATCGGAAGGAATGTCTTCCGGGCGGGACACGAAAAACTCGAAGTAGTGGCCATCAACGATCTGACGGACGCAGGGACCCTGGCACATCTGCTCAAGTACGACTCGGTCCATGGGATCTTCGATGCCGATGTATCGGCCACCGACGGCGGTATCGTAGTAAACGGCAAGGAGATCAAGGTTACGGCCATTGCCAACCTGGACGAACTGCCCTGGGCCGACCTGGGCGTGGACGTGGTCATCGAGTCCACGGGCCGTTTCGTGGACCGGGCAAACGCCTCGAAACACCTCGACCGGGGGGCGAAACGGGTCCTCATATCGGCTCCCGCCAAAGAGCCGGACATAACGATCTGTCTGGGAGTAAACGACACCGAACTCGACCTGGACGCCCACCGTATCATTTCCAACGCATCCTGCACCACCAATTGTCTCGCCCCCCTTGCCAAAGTATTGAACGACGAGTTCAAGATCCAGCGGGGCCTCATGACCACGATCCACTCCTATACCAAC
>CAYYSS010000316.1:0-3726 GCA_964474325.1 uncultured Nitrospirota bacterium | reverse complement strand
AGGCCATGAAATCAATGGTCGGAATTGGGGGCGAAAAGTATTTTGGACAGCAATGCTTTTGCAACGTTAAATTCTTTATCCGCAACTTCCCGAGTCGGGTCTTCTCGACGAAGGGTCGATCCGACTTTGCAATTTACAGAGAATTTACAGAGAAGTTTCCGCGTCGGCAGGCATTCCGGCCCTTTGGTTGCGGCTCCAAGGCCGCCTTGGGGATCAGTCCGTGTTAACCGGCGTCAGACGACGGTGAGCCAGTCCCGGTGCCGGTCGCTTTCTCCCCTGACCACAGCGAAAAACCGCTCCTGAAGTTTTTTCGTTATTACCCCCGGCGGTCCGATCTCCCTGCCGTCGAGTTCCCGAATCGGGGTGATCTCGGCGGCGGTTCCGGTGAAAAAGGCTTCGGAGGCCGTATAGACATCGTCCCGGGTCATCCGCTCCTCGGAGACTTCCACCCCCTCCTCCCGCGCAAACGTAATGATACTCTCCCGGGTAATGCCCTCAAGCACACTGTTAAGCGGCGGGGTTCTCAGAACACCTTTGCGCACGATGAAGATATTCTCGCCGCTTCCTTCCGCAACGTATCCGTCCGGGTCCAGGAGCAGGGCCTCGTCGTAGCCGCAGGCAATGGCCTCCCGTTTCGCGAGTATGGAGTTTACGTACGCCCCGGAAACCTTGGCCCGGGTCATCGTGACGTTGACATGGTGGCGGGTGAACGACGATGTCTTGACCCGAATGCCGTTGTTGATGCCGTCGTCGCCCAGGTAGGCCCCCCAGGGCCACACGGCGATCGAAAGATGTATCGGGTTATCTCCGGGAAACAGTCCCATGGATCCCGCGCCCACAAACGCCAGGGGCCGGATGTAGCCCTCTTCAAGTCCATTGTCCCTGATCGTATCCAGGATGGCGCGCTCCACCTCGGCAATGGAATAGGGTATTTTCATGAGACAGATCTTCGCCGAAGCGAAGAGGCGCTCGGTGTGTTCCCGTAACCGGAACACGGCGGTACCCGAGGCCGTCCGGTAACAGCGGATACCCTCAAACACCCCGAGGCCGTAATGGAGCGCATGGGTAAGAACGTGTACCCGCGCGTCGTCCCAGGGCACAAGGCACCCGTCCATCCAGATGGATTTCATTTTTTCCATTAATTATCTCCGTGTCGGGAAATCAGATACTGGCAGATAATCTAGCATCTCCCGGAGCGGGGCTTCAACCGGACTCCCGATCTCACAGCGAATGCCGCAACATCCGACACCCCGTATCTCCCGGAAAAACCGGCGGCAGGTCAGTCCACGACCACCGTTGCGGTGGCCTGGGCGGCCCGCTCGTCGGGCGTGGAAACCCGCAACACCGCAGTGTAGGAAGCCGGACCGAAATAGACGTAATTCACCGTGCCCTGGGTACAGTTGAAAATCGTCCGGTCTACGAATTCGTCGCCGTCGAAGTCGAACTGGCAGATAAGCTTTTCGTTCCCTTCGGGTTGGACATCGTAGGTGAAGTCCACACTCAGCGGGGCCGATCCCAGGGCCGGTACCGGAGTAAACTTCCGTATCTTCGGCACACCCTGCGTGGCTTCGCCCACGATAATCGTGTAGGTCCTCGTCGGTCGGTCCTCGGGATCGAGCTTTCCGTCGGTCAATGCAAAATCCCAGCTCAGGGTCATCGGAGTCAGGCAATCGTGAACGATGGCCCCTTCCGAAAAACCTTCGGGACCGTCAATCAGGCTGACTATAACCGGATCGCCGTCGGGGTCGGTGCCGGTAACGGGCAGAGTGACGATCCCTCCCCCGGCCTCGCAGGTGACGAGGTTGTCACCGGTAAACGCGGGGGGACGGTTCAGTGGATACGACGAGGCCGAAACGCCGCTCTGGCTGAAATTCATACGATAAATTCCGGATCCGGTGGCAATGACCAGAACGGTCGTCGATCCCTCAAGCGTCGTCTCGATTCCCCGCACGGATTCGCCCTCCGGCACGACCCCGTCCAGCACCCCTAATCCGCCGTCCCACAGCGGCAACGGTACCGCGCCACCCGCGGTCTGCAACACCAGAGACTGCCGAAGCTTCGTTTTCTCCGTCCAGATGAGCATACAGCCGAAACTTCCAAGGCCGGTAATGTACCGGAAGTCGTCGTTCTGTTCCCTGACCGCCTCGTTAAAAAGGGGTGTGCCGCCCACCAGCTCCTGTACAGTCTGTTCAACCTGAAGCCCCGGCACGTGGGCCGTTATCATATCCAGCGGCGCGACACCGAGCGAGGGACAGCTCTCTTCGAAAATCGTAAGGGCAAACAGATTCGCCGGATCTTCGAATACGGCGGTACCGTCAAGCGCGGTCCAGGACCCGCCTCCGGCGCCGTCGGGAATCCAGACTTTGATTTTTCCATCGCCGAGGGGAACGATCAGGATATCGCCCGTAAACGTTATGCCCCGCACCGTATCCGCATCCGGCGCGTCCGGATGCGAAAAGGGCGCCGCCAGATCCAGGGCAAACGCACCCGTCATTCCTCCTGCGACGAAAAGGACGGTGAAAACGGCAACGGCGATCCTGTACATTGTTTTCCCCCTGTTATTCTCCGTTAAACCCCGCACGGTTCATTCATTGTACCGGCACCACGGTAGAGAATCAACCGACAACGAACACGAATTTCGCACACGGGCGCAGGCGATAGGCGAAAGGCAATAGGCAATGGGGGGGGATGAAAGGCGGGAAGACGTAAGAGGCGGGAAGACGTTACTTCTCCCCTCTCCCTTCTAACTTCTCCCTGCCCTTTACTTCTCCCTTCCGACTTCCGCCGAAGGCGGGTGCCCTGCCCCTTTCGCGGCAATCCTTTTGCAACAATAGGGTTTTATTTCCCGGCACGCCTCGGCCCATGACGAGGCGCTTCGGGCTACCCGGGCCGTTTCTTCGGATAATCGAAAATAAGAAGGGACCCGGTCCCGGCCGTAACGCCATGCCAGGATACCGCGTCGATTTCAAGATCAACAACCCCGCAGGTCGGGATGTTCCCGATATCCTCACTGCTCAGAAGAAATGCGGCAAAATCCGTAAACCCGGGGTTGTGCCCCACCAGCATGACGTGTTCCACCTCCGGGCCCAGTCCGGAAACCAGGCGGAGAAGCTCATCAACTCCCGCCTTGTAGATCGCTGCCTTTTTTTTGATTTTCCGTTCCGGGTATGCGAGTTCCCGGGCTACCGCAACAGCCGTCCTTATCGCCCGCTTTGCGGGGCTCGACAAAATCAAGTCCGGTAAAAAGCCCCGGTCCGCGAGGCGCCCGCCCATCATGGGGGCGTCTTCCTTGCCCCGCTTACTGAGCGGACGGTCCACGTCGGCACATCCCAGGTCCTTCCAACTGGACTTGGCGTGCCTGAGAAGGGTAATCCGCTTCACGGGTCCACCACGCGGGCCGATTGTGCCAACGTTGTTATTACAGGAAGTGCATCCGCAAGGGCCGCCCGTAATTGTCTCTTGCTGAGCCGTACAACCGCCTCGTCGCCGTGGACCCAGATACGTTTTCTGAATCCGTGCTCGGGCCACGTGTTCTCCAAACCGTCGACCCGCATGGGAAATATCCGCACGTGGCAGACCCCGCCCCACTTGGCGTAACGGTACGCGCGTTCACAATTCCGATGCACGTATCCGCTGATCCCGGCTTCCTCCCAGGCCTCCTTCCGGGCCGACTCGACCGCACTCAAGCCGTCCGCAATGAGCCCTTTCGGGATCGTCCATCCTTCT
>CAYYSS010000315.1:0-3732 GCA_964474325.1 uncultured Nitrospirota bacterium | reverse complement strand
CATTTCTGCAAACACTTTCGCAGTCCCGCAAGGGTCTCCTTTCCCGATTTCCCTTTCTTTTCAATACCTTCCCGTTTGGCATCGAACATGCTCTTATAAAGGCAACAACGCAACACAGCAGAAAACAGAAAACGGGAGGTAAAGAACAATGAAACAGAAACTTACTTACATGGGCGCGGGCATGGGGATCGTACTCTTTGCAATCTTCGGACTCCTGCCGGGGTCGTTTCTCGGCGGTGTTGCGGGGCTCAGCATTTCAGGGGCACTTCTCGGCTCACCGGTCGACCCGGGGGTGCTTCAGCGCATGATCACCGCCCTTTCCATGCTCGCCGGCGTGCTCCTTTCAGGCCTGCTCTTCATCTCCACCGGCGCTACCCTCGGGTGGCTCATCGGCACCACCCTCGATACGGCGGCCCGCACGGGAAAGCAGGCGGGGCCTGAGCACAACCCGACCAAGGCCTGATTCTTTGAATAGAACGCTGTCCATTTAAAACTCACTTTAGGGAAGGAGAAAAGAACATGACTGACGAAAGAATGAACACCCTGCGGATCGGACGGAACATCGGGGCCACCCTGGGCGGGATCGTGTTTCTCGCATTCGGGATCGTACCGGCCTTTTACTTCGGCAGTTTCGGTACGGTAAGCCTCCTGAGCCATCTCATGGGCGGCCCCGTGGACGCGGGTATCATCGTCCGGATGCTCACCGTGGTGGGGATTATCCTCGGCATGGTCTGCACGGCCTCCGTGAGCATCATCGTGGGAGCGGTGCTCGGCACCGGCCTGGCCTATGTGACCGATGCGGTGGCCTCGGCGCTCAAGCCCGCGAAACCCGAACTGGCCGCGGCCCGGGCCCGGAAGTAAGTCGAAACGGGTTTTCACCGGGGAATTGCGTCCCCGATAAAAAGCCTCCCCTGAGTGTCCGTCGCCCCGAGCCTCCCGGCTCAAGGGGCGACGGCACCTTTTTTTCTCAAGTTTTCCTTAACGTTGCAGAAGATTCCCGGAAAAGGGGGCGGATAGTTGCTAGTTGCTAGTTGCTAGTGGCTGGTTGCCGGCGGGCAAGGGAGACGGGAGACAGAAGAAGGGAAAAGGGAGAGGGAAGACGGGAGAAGTGAAAAGTCGGCCCGGCTTCGCCGAAGGCGTGGCAGGCGGCTGGATGCGTTTCAAACCTCGAACCTGGAACCTTAACCCGCCCCCCTATCGCCCATTGCCTCTCGCCTCTCGCCTGCGCCCTTCATGCCGCATTAAGGATTTTCTTGAGGCCGCCGGGCCCGCGCACTGCCACTGTAAGTGGTAACAGCAACCGGTCGTTCGTTACCAGTAACCGGTCCACCGGTCATGGGCGGCCGGCAACCGACATTGCTTTTTCTCTATCGGCTATGCAATACTTCAGGTGAAGTCGTTGGAGTATTTTGATAGTTAGACCGCAAAGTATTCTCGCTTTGCGGTCTTTTTGTTAATCCTCCTTTACGCATCTTCAAATCTGTGAAAGGAGGACCGTACATATGGTTACAGGAACTGTTAAGTGGTTTAACGAATCCAAAGGTTTTGGTTTCATCACCCGGGATAACGGTGCCGATGTTTTTGCTCACTACTCGGCGATCCAGGGCGACGGGTTCAAGTGCCTTACCGAAGGCGATCAGGTCAGCTTTGACGTCGTCGACGGCGACAAGGGCCCCAAGGCCGAGAACATCGTTAAACTCTAGTCGAACACAATCGGCTGTGCGGGAGCAGGTTTGCCCAGGCGGACCTGCTCCCGTCACGTCTTGCCCGTGGGTTAAGCGTAAGCGATACCCCGGGGAGTATTTCCGCCTTTAGCAGAAATAACCCACGGTTTTTCAATTTATCTTCCCGTTAATAACGAAAGGATCGAAAGCAACGTGAAACAGGCACACCTGAGAAATATCGCGATCATCGCCCATGTGGACCATGGCAAGACCACGCTTGTGGATGCCATGCTGTGGCAGAGCGGGGTTTTCCGGGAAGGGCAGGAGGTGGCGAGCCGGGTCATGGACTCCATGGATCTCGAGCGGGAAAAGGGTATTACGATCATGGCGAAGAACACGGCCGTGAATTATAACGGTGTAAAGATCAATATCGTGGATACCCCGGGCCATGCCGACTTCGGCGGCGAAGTCGAACGGGTCCTTTCCATGGTTGACGGCGTGATGCTTCTCGTGGATGCGGCCGAAGGGCCTCTGCCCCAGACCCGTTTCGTCCTTGCAAAGGCCCTGGAAGCGGATCTGCCGCCCATTGTCGTGATTAATAAGATCGACCGTCCCGACCGGCGGCCCGCCGAGGTTCTGGACGAGATATACGACCTGTTTATCGATCTCGACGCCACGGAGGATCAGTTGGACTTCCCGGTACTCTATACAAACGCCAAGGCGGGCGTTTCGACGGCAAACCCCGATGAGGCCGGTACCGATCTTTCTCTTCTTTTCGATACGATTATCGCGTCGGTTCCGCCGCCTACGGCGGACCCGGAAGGCCCCCTGCAGTTTCTGGTTACAACACTTGACTACAGCGATTACGTTGGCCGGATCGCCGTGGGGAAAGTCGTCCGCGGCACCCTTTCGAAAGGCCGCGATGCGGCGCTTCTGAAAAACGGCACTCCCCACGGAACATCCCGACTTGTGCAGATCTACGACTTTGAAGGCCTGGAACGGAGGGAACGCGGCGAGATCCCGGCCGGGGATATTGCGGCGGTTGCCGGTGTGCCCGAGGCGTTTATCGGCGATACGATAGCAGACCCGAATCAGCCCGAGGCGCTTAAGGGGATAACCGTGGAGGAACCCACGATTGCCATGGTCTTTGCCGTCAACAGTTCACCCTTCGCCGGCAAGGAGGGGGCATTCGTCACGTCGCCGAAAATCCGCGAACGCCTGGATAAGGAGACGCTTTATAACGTCAGCATTCGGATCGAGGACACCGACAGCCGGGACGCCTTCCGCGTAACGGCCCGGGGCGAGCTTCAGCTCGCCGTCCTGGTGGAGACCATGCGGCGGGAAGGATTCGAACTCTCCCTGTCCCGGCCCGAGGTGATTACCAGAGACGTAAACGGCAAACTCATGGAGCCTCTGGAACTGGCGGTCATCGACGTCCCCGAAGAGCACGTCGGCGTGGTCACGGAAAAAATGGGTGCGCGGAAGGGGCGCATGACGAAAATGGTAAACCACGGATCCGGCCGGGTCCGCATGGAGTTCGAGATACCCTCCCGGGGACTCATCGGTTTCCGGGGACAGTTCCTCACCGACACCCGGGGCACGGGTATCATGAACACCCTGATCGTCGGGCACACGCCTTTTGCGGGGGAGATAGCGGGACGCCCCACCGGGGCCCTGGTTTCGGACCGTCGGGGTGCGGCCGTGGCGTACGCAATCTTTCACCTCCAGCCCCGGGGGACCATCTTCGTCGCTCCTGGAGATCCGGTCTACGAAGGCATGATCGTAGGCGAGCACTCGAGGGACAACGACCTCCGGGTAAACATCACGAAAGATAAAAAACTCACCAATATCCGGGCCGCCGGTTCCGACGAGGCCCTGCGCCTTGTTCCGCCCCGCCGTTTCAGCCTGGAGCAGGCTATGGAGTTTATCGACGAGGACGAACTTATTGAAGTCACCCCCAAATCGATCCGGCTTCGCAAGCGAAACCTGAAGCCCTGAAGTTAGACATAACCCTAACGTTGCAGAAATTTCCCGGGAAAGGGGCCGGTGGGATCAAGAAAATACGCAC
>CAYYSS010000314.1:0-3741 GCA_964474325.1 uncultured Nitrospirota bacterium | reverse complement strand
CCTTGGAGGACGTATACCCCGCCCTGTCGGACCACCCGCTCAACAGTGACCAGCGGCCCCCGGCGGTCGGCGCGTATCGTAATCTCCCCGCGCCCGCGGCGGCCGAGAAGGTCCACGGCCTCCACCAGGACGGTATTGTCTCCGTCGTCCAGGTTGATCTCCCAATCGAACGCCTGGCGTCGCCGGGCCCGGTCAAGGGGCAGGGAACGGCCGTTTACGAAAATCTTCTCGACATATCCCTCCCCGGCCGCAACCCCGCGTATCCGGACCGTGAACTCCTTGGTAATCAGGCCCCCGGCGGGCTCCTCGATAGAGACTTCGGGCGACGGCGGCATGATACCGCGGGCTTTCATGAATTCCGCCCGGGCTTTGTTGAGAAAGAACGCGGCCTTGGCACTCGGGGCGGCCTTAAGAGAGCGCTCGAGTTCCTCGACGGCATCCCCGTAACGCCCCGCCCGATAATGGACGATGCCGAGTTCCCGGTGGGGGAAATAATCCACGAAGTGCATCCCGTAGGTTCGAGCGCGCCAGGCGTCCTCCACCCGCCCCCGGAGAGCGGAGCGGAAATCCCTTTCCGCCTCGGTGTAAAACCCCCCGTCGGCAAACGACACACCCCGTTCGTAATAGTTCCACCACTTGCTCCGGAAAAGACCCCGCACAACCCCGTACTCTTTACCGTCCCGCACGTAGGTATCCCGCTGCGGGCCGGCGCCGACACAGGCGGCTATGCTCGCGGCGATCAGAACGGGAAGGAGACGTCTCATTCCGCGCGTTCCTGCGACACGGGACGCGGAAGGCCGGCACCCGCCGCCCGTATCACAACCACCCGCTGGCCTGCACGCACCCCCGTACCCGCGGCGAGCCGTCCCGTGGCTCCCCCGCTTGTCACATCGACAGCCTCGATCTCGGCGACCGGGGTCATATCGTCGCCCAGTACCGAAAGCCGCGCGCCTTTCGTAAGACCGATATCGCTTCCGATATTAAGAGTCACAGCAGAGTTCTCCACCGAAACTATCCGCCCTTTGATCGGATACCAACGGGTAAGATCCTTCACGACCGCCTCGGCGGCAAAGCGGGCGACGTCCGCCGCCTCCACCCCGGGCAGTGTCTCCACCAGCGAGCCTTTTATGATCGATGTTTCAGTCTCGATAAGCCGCAGGTTGACCATCCAGTCGTTCCGGTCCTTGACGAGCCCGCCGGTAATAATTACCCGGGCCGAAAGCAGGCGCCCGAGTCTAAGGGCCGTACTCCTGTCCGCAAGGTCGCTTGAAGTAAGTTTTAACTCTTCGAGCAATTTATCAAGGAGGTCCCGCTCCACGACCCGGATTCTGCGATTGTTCCCGAGGGCAGTGATCAGCCGGGCGAGTACGAACTCCCGCTCCACGTCATCAATACCGACGCCCTTGACCCCCAAAACGACAACGCCCACGGGTGAGGACGTCCATGGGTCGTCCGTAACCCGTGCCGGAACGCTTCCCGATCGGTAGGCCGCGGACAGGTCGCGGACCAGAGCGTCGATCCGGTCCGCCCGTTTTTCCCGAGCCACGCGGTCCACCGCCGACGTCGACAAGGAACGCTCCTCGCCGGCCGTGCCCGGGCGCGGCCGTTCGCCGTCCCGGAGGAAAGATATCCCCACGAAGAGCGCCGTCAATACAAGTACGGCAAACAGTACACCGAGGAGGCGTCTTCTCTTCCGCTCCGCCGGGATGGTTCCTTCGTCACCGGACGCCCGTAACTGAGCGGCGGGCTCGGTCGTTTTCCCCGCCCGGGCGTCGTCACGTTCGCGGCCTCCCCCCAAGGCGTTGTCCCGTACGTAGCGGTACGTGGGATCTCCGTAGAGAAGATAACTCGCCCAGAAGATCGCCTGCTCTCCATACTTTTCCATGAGCGTGTTTCGAGCCCGGCGAACCGCCTCCCCAACGGGTACACCGGCCGCCAGGGCCTCGTAAAAAGACAGGGAGAAATAGAGACTCGGTTCGTCCTGAACCTCCCAGAACGTACCCAGATAGTGCCGGACCCCGGAAAACAGAAACGCGTTGGCAAGTCCGTAGACCTGTTCGTATCCCCCGCCCACCTTCCACTCTTCGGTTTCGCCGGAGCGGCAGGCGTTGGAGACCACGAGGGAGGGAAACGGCATCGGATCGACCATCCCGCGGATCTCCCGGGCGCTTAATTTGCCGTCGCCGAGGAGGAAACCGGATTCGGCCGGGTCGGCCGCCGTGTAGTCGGCGTGGCCCGCATAGTGCACGATATCGAAGAACTTCAGTTTGGACCGGACGAAATCCCGGCTTATATTCGAACTCCTCAGGCTGACGTGGATCGTTTCTTCCGCGCCGTCGAGCATCTCCTTTACCCGAATTCCCTCGTCGTGGGATGACGGGAGGTTCCCCTGGGGATCCGCAAGAAGCAACATCCGGAGCGGGAGGCGGACTTCCCGCTGCCCCGCGCTGAAATCCTGCCGCGTACTGACCACGCGTCCCATGCTGAACCGGCGGCAAAAGAAATCCCGGCCGTCGTACAGGAGTTCCCAGGGAATGTGTACCAGACCTTCGTCCAGCTTCAAGACCAGTGTCGTAACCCGGGTCCCGTCGAGGCGCTCCCGGGTCCCCGCAGGCAGGAGTTTGCCGTAGAGGTCACGCCCGGCCTGCTTGAGATCCGTGAGAATCTCCCCGCTGAGGCGGCCGCTCCGATTGGCCCTCTCGAGAAGATTCTTGATCCGGGAGGCATACTCCTCCACCCGCGCGAGGGCAACGTCGGCTTCTTCGTAAAACGTAAGGGTATTTTCGGCCCCCCGGGCGCCTTCATGGCTCTTGACCCTTAGTTTCGCACCTTCCAGGAAAATCTCCAGATAGAAGCATTGTTCCTCCCCCGGGACGGGTGAGCCGTCGGGTTCGGGACCGCGAAGGGCCCCGGCGGTCATCTCTTCCTCGGCCCAGACGACTTCGTAAACCCGGATCGGTTCCGTCTTTCCTTTCACGTTCCGTTCACCGAGGAATCGACAGATGATGTCGTCGGCCTGGCGTATTTCGTCATACACACTCTTTGAGACCGCAATGCCGTCTATGGGAGCAAGGGACTCGACCCGGCTTGCCACGTTGACCACGTCGCCGGAGATGTCGTCTTCCTCTACGATCGCGCGTCCTGAGTTGATGCCGATCCGCAGGTGTACCTGAAGACGATCCTCTTTTGATCGGTTGTAGTCCTGTATACCCCGTTGAATCGCGATCGCCGCTTTGACCGCGTCTTCGGTCTCGGCGAAATAGGCCATCACGCCGTCGCCCAGCCGTTTTATACCCGCGCCGTAGTCTTCGAGTACCGGCAACATCACATTTTCACAGCGCTGAACCATCAGGCGGCCTTCCACGTCACCCCAACGGTCGAAGTAGTCGGTCGAGCCCTTGATGTCGGCGAACATGACGGCAAGGGGTTTCTTGAAACCATCGAGCCGCTCGTCGATCTTTTCCCGCTGTCGAAGCAGGTCTTCCAGATCGCCTTTACCCTGCATGAGTCAACCCTCCCTATAAGGTGGTCGGAACCGTTCACCCCCCGGTCGCGAACGGCCGTCGCGGCCTGTTCGCACCCGCCGCGTGATACACCGAGCATACCGCGGATTGCCGCCCGGCTCAACCGGGGATAACGGGCCGGGCCGGAAAAAAACCTGTACAATTTTGGTTTCACCAGTCCCGTGACGTACATTCCGCACTTTCGCGAAGAGATTTCTCCGAATTAATTTCAGCGTAG
>CAYYSS010000313.1:0-3744 GCA_964474325.1 uncultured Nitrospirota bacterium | reverse complement strand
AGTCGGGTCTTCTCGACGAAGGGTCGATCCGACTTTGCGGTTTGCAGAGAAGTTTCAGCTGTGTTGCCGGGCCCGTATTTTATGCCACTGCAAGGTTAAGAAGGGCAGGGCAGGACACCTGCGCCGCCGGGACATCCGCCCGTGCGTTCAGGGCTCGGAAGCGGTCGGATCCGCATGGTCGGCGGCGTCGCGCGCAGGGAGATGGCCGGCCGATTCTTCCCGCCGGTTATGAAAGGCGACCAGGTGTTCGAGCATGGCGAGTTTTGAAATGACGCCGATTTCCACAAGCGCCTCCCCGAAGAAGAGATAGTCGTCTTCCTGCTCTTTGACGAGCGTGGCCAACTGTTCGCCCGTCAGGTAGTTTCTCTGGACGGCGATATCGCCAAAACGCAGCAGGGTGTGTTCCTGCAAGATGAGAATGACCTCGATGTCGGCGGCGCTGAGCCAGCCCTTCTCGCGCGCCCGTTCGCCGATCCTTCGGTTCCGTTGACGTTGGAGCCTTCGGGCCCGTACGATATCGTCGAATGTTATGACGCCGCTTTCGTGGAGGAACTGCCCGAAGATGGTGATGGTTTTGGATGGACTTTCAGAATGCACGGTAGAGCTATTGTGGCCTTCGGGCCCTGCCTTGTCAAGAACCGGCAGGTAAGGGTCCGCCTGGAAATAACTTCCCGTTTTGGCATCTCAACGCATACGCATTCCGGGCCGATCCGCCGAGGCACCGTCGCTTGAGGAATTCCGTTCGCTTCTTTCGGAGCGGGCGGACCCTGGACACGCGGCGGTACTCCGGCGTTTTTTTAAGACCGGGCCGGGCGAGTACGGCGAGAGGGACCGTTTTCTAGGTATTCGCATGCCCGTTCTGAGAAAAATCGCCCGGTCCTGCCGCGCAACGGAACACGGGATCCTTCTCGGACTCCTCGACTCCCCCGTCCACGAGGAACGTATGCTGGCACTCCTTATATTCATGGAGAAATTCACCCGGGGGGACGCAACCGAGCGGGGCGATATCTATCGGTGCTACCTTGACAATACGCACCGCATTAACAGCTGGGACCTTGTCGACGTAACGGCGCCGCACATCGTCGGGGCGTATCTGCTACACCGGGACCGTTCCCCCCTCTATGGTCTTGCGCGATCGACGGACCTCTGGGAGCGCCGGATCGGAATCGTTGCCACATTTCATTTCATTCGGCGCAATGATCTGGCCGACACGTTTCGAATCGCGGAGATCCTGTTGGCCGATAAGGAGGATTTGATTCACAAGGCCGTCGGGTGGATGTTGCGGGAGGCTGGAAAGCGAAACTGCGGGGATCTGGAAGCATTTCTCGTCCGCCACTATCGAGACATGCCCCGGACGATGCTCCGTTACGCCATCGAACGGTTTCCGGAACGGCGGCGCCAGGCGTACCTGCGGGGGACGGCAGGGACGGAAGGACGATCCCGTAGGAACTAACAGGGAAAATCAGGTTTGCCTTGCAGTTGCATAAAATACGGCTCCGGCGGCCTCAAAAAAATCCGCAACACGGCATGAAGGCTGTGAAAAATCCGGGTCAGGGCCACGGGACGTCGGGTCCGGAACCCTCATTCTTGTACTCGAACGTTTCCCTGCCCGGGATTGTAAACGCAAACTCGGGGGAGACCGCCTCGGTGCCGTCGGCCCTCCGGTGGACGACCCGAATATAAAAATTGCCGTCGGATATCCTATCGATCGCGCCGAGGTCGTACGTGCCGCGGGGGGCGCAGGGCAGGCCGTGATAATAGAGACCGCGCGCGGGGCCGCCGATCAGGAAAAATCTCCCGGGTCCTTCGGCGGCCAGTTCCCACGTAATCCGGCTTCCGTCGATGGTGATGCGTACGTCCATGGGGCCCGCCTCGAGGGAGCGGTTCTCTGCCGATATCTCGCCGTAGGGCAGGTCCACCCCGGCGGTTTGGAGTTCGGTCAGGACCTCCGGCGTTGCATATTTCAGGTATCGGCGGGGCGGGACCAGTCGGGTGTCTATGCGTTTGCCGAGAAAGTCACGTGAGATTTTCCGCAGGCCCTCGTAGTACCAGCTCGGCTGAACCGGTTTGAGAAACGACTGCGTCCCTGCACGAAAAGCTTCGGACGACGCCCGGGCGGCGGCCCGTTCGGGACCCAGGCGACCGGTGAGGGCCACGGTTTGCAGGGCCGCAAGGACCGCCACGGCGGTAATACCCCCTGCGATCATGCCGCGGGCCGTTCCCCGCTTATTCAGAGTCCGATGAAGAACTACCGCGATGGCGGCGACCGTAAAACCTGCGAGATGGAAAAAGTAACGTCCCGTATAGGGTGCCGAGAGGTCCTGCGTCCCGAGAGGGATGATGGGAAGCACGAGGATCGGCGCTATGGCAAGGATCCCGGGCCGGGAACGGCCGTAAGCGGCGAGAAGCGCGGCAAGGGCGCACATCACAAAGAACGCCGGACCGAACCACTGCCGCGCAAATGCTTCGGCAAGCCTGCCGAGGCCGACAACGGTCTCAACGGAGAACAGGCCTGATCCCGACGGGTATCCACCCGTGCCGCCGAGGATCCACAGGCGAACCGCTCCGTATCCGGCGAGTACGATCCACCATGGAAGCGTGCTCCGGAGGCGTACCCGGCCGCTTCCCGGTGTCAGGAGAAACGCCACGGCGGGTAAAACCACGTACACTTCCTTGCTGAGTGCGGCCAGGCCGAATAACAGCGGCGCAGCCGGAGATGAGGTTCCGCGACGAAGGGCTCGAATATGCGTCGTCAAGGCTGCCAGCGCCCATATCATCCCCTCGACATAGTGCCGGGTCGAGAACCAGGCTGAGACCGTGACAGTCGCCGGGTGCACGAGAAAGAGCATGGTGCCGGCAAGGGCCGGACGGCGCGGGATGAACAGTCGAAGAAAAAGGTAAAACAGCCAGGCTGCGCAGAGAGCTGCTCCGGTACTGTGGAGGGCGTACCCGAGGGGATCGAGGCGAAAGAGGAGCCAGTCGAGTTTCAGCGAAACGGCAATCATCGGCGTATAACTTGCCGTGGTCGCCCGAACGGTTTCGGGGGAGAAGAAGAGTTCCCGAAGGGGAAAGGACGCCACGGTCCATATCAGTTCGGGGTCGTCATAGAGGAACCAGGCCTTGGCGATAATCGTCCCGTAGGCGTACAGGGCAAGTCCTCCGAGCGTGATGATCCACGCTCCATAAACGGACCTCTCGAGTCGGCCGCTTCCTACCGGGGCGTCCACCGGTTCAGTCGCCCCAGCCTTCCTCGGAGACGTAGGAAAGGGGTTCCCGTTCGGCCCCCAGTTTCTTCCGAAGGTAGCGGTCGAGAATGTGGTAATAGGCGAGCATCGAGTCGATCTCGATCCACTCGCGGTCGGAGTGGAGCCCTCCTACGTTGGGCCGCGACATGATCACCGGAATGCCTTTGCGGGTGAAATAGCGGCCGTCGGAACCTCCGTGTTCTCCCACGAGGGAGGCATCCCGACCGGTGACCTCTTCCGTAACCGCTACGAAGAGGGGATCGGGCTCGGTGACGAGCGGTTCGGCGATCACGTCGGGCTGAAATTCCGTGAGGTCGTCCATCATCTCCCGTATATCGGCGATCAAACCGTCGGCGGTCTCCCGCTCGGTGAATCTTATGTCGACCACCGCGGAGGCCGAGTTCGGTATGCAGTTGTGTGTCTGGTTACGGGTCTCAAGGACCGTTGCCGACAGGGTTGAATGCCACGGCTGCTCCGAGGTCGCGAGGACGCCGAAATG
>CAYYSS010000312.1:0-3749 GCA_964474325.1 uncultured Nitrospirota bacterium | reverse complement strand
ACACTACCGCGACGGCATCCGTGCCATCCTTTTGGTTGCGGCTCCAAGGCTGCCATGGCACTTAAACCTAGTACCTGCACAGTTACAGCTTTACACGCTCAGGATCGGTTCCTGCGCCGAAGTGCCCGGCGCCACTTGCGACGGGTCAAGGAGAGCAAAACCTAAATAAGGCTTCGTTTTCGGAGATGCAACTCGGCATGTACGTCATCGATTTCAGAACCGACCTTGACGTTCAGGGATGATGATTTCTTGATGGCCAGGACCTGGGACGGATACACGCTTCGGTGCCCGGTCATGAGGAAACTCACGATGCACGATACGGCCGCATAGGGGGCTACGGCCGGACCGAACATCTCCACGGCCAGGATGCTCGCGGCGATGGGTGTGTTTGCGGCGCCGGCCAGGAGGCTCACCATGCCGATGGCGGCGAACGTGGCGATATCAAGATTGAAAAGTTCCGCAAAAAAACTCCCGGACGACGAGCCCACGAAGAATATGGGTGTCACGATACCGCCGCTGCCGCCGAAGGTGAGGGTGACGCAGGTAAAGAGGATCTTCATGAGAAAGGCGCACCAGGGCGCCGGTTCCCCTTGGAGGGTTCCTTCGATAATATCCAGGCCGAGTCCGAGGTAGCGGGTGGAAATCAGGAAGGCCAGTATGACCAGTGCCGAGCCGCCCGCGAGTCCTTTGAGGGGGGGCCAGATCGTGAGACGTTTAGAAAAACGATGAAAAAACTTCAATGCCTCGATAAGGAGCAGCGAACAGAGCCCGAAAAAGACACCGGCCAGGAGGACCTTGATGAAAAACGCCTCCGAAAAATCCGGAACGAACGAGAGAGGATGGTAGAAATAGGCTACGCCCAGGGATTTTGAGACCTGGAAACTGATAATCCCCGCAATAAACGACGGCAGAAGGACATCGTACATTATCCCGCCGACGAACAGGACTTCGATGCCGAAAATCGCCCCGGCGATCGGTGTGCCGAACACGGATGCAAACCCCGCGCTGATGCCGCAGATAACCAGCTTCTTCCGGTCCCGGTTGTCGAAGCGCATAAGATCCGCAAACAATGACGAGATTCCCCCGCCGATCTGGGCGCAAGGCCCTTCCTTCCCCGCCGATCCTCCGGCGGCAAGGGTCATGACCGTGGTAACGAGTTTGACCGGAACGACGACCGCCTTAATGCGCCCCGAGCGTCGGTGGACCGCTTCGATTACTTTTTCCGTCCCGTGGCCCTCCGCTTCGGGGGCGATATATTCGGTGGCAAGGGAACTCAGGAAGAAAACCAGGGGGAGCAGAAGGAAGTAATACGAAAAATTCGCCATGTATGCGGTCGTTCCGTTCAGGGCGATAAGAAAGCCTGAGGTGGAAAGCCCCACCAGTGAGCCGGCAAGACTCGCCAGGACGAACCATTTTAAAACACTGACGAGAAGTATGGATTCCTCGGTGATCTGCCTTCGCATTATCTCGCCGCGCTAGCCGGGATTTCTCACAGTCGTCCTGCTACGGAACCGAAAAGCCCCGGAAGCCGGAAGACAGAGGACAGGAGCCGGAACAACAGATTGCCGCGTCGTCCTGCGGAAAAAGGACTCCACGCAATGACGGGTACAGGGACTTTTTGCGAGACCATCATATCTTAGTTGTTTCGGCGTACGTATCAGTGTACCACGGGGCCGCGGTCCGAAAGCGGGACGTGGGACGAACTTTCGTCGGGCCGTCGGCGCGACCGCGTTGCGGCAGAAGCAGGCGGTTACCGTTTTGTTCGTTTCCCCCGTGGGGCCTTGAAGGCGTCCGCCAGGGTCCGCTTGAACTTGTCTTTAGTGGTGGGTTTCCGGGGGGGCCTCGCCCGGACGGTTTTCGGGGCAGGGGACCGGTTTTTCGGGTTTTGAGCGTCTATCAGGGGAATGGTAAGACGTTCCTCGCCGAAGGTCATCACGACGGCGTCGGGGGCGACTGATGCGAGGCGATAGCCCCCGATCTCCTGCCCGAGGCGGATCGACTGGATCCGTCTTCCCCGGCCTTTGGTCTGGGCGGGGTTTTTCTTGTCTTCAAGGAGGGCGACGGAATCGGGACCCGCCTCGATGATGCCGTACAGCACAAAGGCGGGTTTCTCCGGCGGGGGTGCTGTGGGAGGCGGGGCCTGAGGAATGGTACGGTCGGGGTGAAAGAGATTCTTCTCGGAAACATTGGCGAATTCTCCATAGGGCGGATACGCCAAGTCCTCGGCCGCGGCAGGGCCCGAGACGGCATTGCCGACGGAGGGCGGCAGGGCCGCCTGAGGAATCGTCGTCTCCGGTGGAGACAACCAGGCGGGAAGAACCCACAGCAGGCCCGTAACCAGCAGAGCGGCCAGGACCAGGTTCAGAACGGTGAACTGGCGCGCAATCATGCCGACGGGGCCCTCCAGAGGGCCGAGATATTCATCTTGACCGTCAGTTCTCCCGGGTTTCTCACGTTACGCACCTGGGCAGTGAGTTCGGGGACGGTGAGAAACGGTGTTCGGGATTCCACGGCGTAGAGAATATCCCGCAGAGCACCCACGTTGGGGAGGATGAAATCGAAGCTCACCGTGATGACTTGAAACGGTTCCAATGCCCGGGTGGGGGCAACCCGCTCGCTGGAAATCCTGCCGCCTTTTTCGAGAATAATGCTTTTCACACTCTCCTGAAGGGACGCGGCCGCCAAGGGGGCCGTCTTCCCCTTGATGAGCTTCGTTTCGTTGTCGGCCCGAACCGACGCCGTCTGTCTGAGGGCCTTTTCCAGCGCCTCCTTGCGGTTCACCGTTTTGCGGGACGATCTGAGACGCTTTTCCGCCATGTCGCGGCGCGTAACCGCGGATTCTTTCAAGGTCTCGATCTTTTCATAGGTTTGCCATCCCGCAAGGACAACGACCATCACGAAGGCAAGGCCCAGCAGAAGTCCTCTCGGTGCCTCGTTCATGGACTCACCCCGCTGAGAGACGCCTTGATTTTAAAGCGGTCGGCGTTGCGCCGACGGTCCCGCACCGTAGGGGAGGAAAACGAAACGTCCTGGAGGGTCTCCGAACCCTCGAGAAGCCCGAGCAGGTCCGTTGCCGCGGTCGAGTATCCCGAGACCTCCACGTCCGTGCCTCTCAGGCTCAGGCGGTTGAACCAGGTGGTATCCGGCACCAGGGTACTCAATTCGGTGAGTACGGCCAGTTTGGCGGGCTCTCCCCGCTTAAACTGCGTAATTGTGTTTTTTTCCTTTTCTATGGCCGTGAGCTGTTGTTCCATGGCAAGGACATCAGCCACATCGGGTTCGAGGTCCCTGATCAAGGCCTCGATCGTGGCGAGTTCAGCCTGCGCGTTCCGGATCGGAACATAGCGGCCCGCGAAAAAGACGGCGAAACAGAGAAGGACGAGAACCACGGTGAGGCCGAGCCCACGACCCTGAGGCTTAGGCGATTGCCGTTCCGATTGGGTAAGGTCCAGGAGGTGATCCCGCCGGTCCACGTCGAGACTCCACTCCGCCAGGGCCTTCGCCGGCCCCGTGCCCTCGGTATCACCATCGGGGCCGATAAACTCCGCCCTTTCGGCGACGGCGGCGGGGATGCGTGTCCGGACGGGCCCGTCCGGGCGGGGGGGCGGAGCGGGCGGCACGAGCTGACGGGCCGCCAGCGCTGGTCGGATCGGGGGGGTGGCGGGCACCAGGATTGCCTGGCCTGCCTCTTCGGCCCGGTCGGTCCGGCCCGCTCCTGCATCGTCGATCTGGCCGGGCGCTGCTACGAG
>CAYYSS010000311.1:0-3761 GCA_964474325.1 uncultured Nitrospirota bacterium | reverse complement strand
CCTTCTGACTTCCGCCGAAGGCGGGTGCCCGGCCCCTCTCGCGACAAATCTTTTGCAACAATAGGGTACACGCTATTTTGGACAGCAATGTGTTGTAATAATTTCCGACAGACTGTGCCGCGGTGGTTCGCCGGCAGCCTACTCCTGGAGCCACTTGAGCACGTCGTCGTCCAGTCCTTCTTCTTCCGCGTACTGACGTTCCAGGTTTTCCACGTGGAAACGGTCAAGGCCGCTGTTACGGAGGAAGTCCTCCCGCAGGCTCCGGTCCCGGCTCTTTATAATCTCGGGGAGAATCTGGGTCCGGTAGAGGGCCTCTTTCCGCAAATCGAGGAGTGCCGTGCCGAGAAGGCCCGTGGGCAGGGTCTCGTCTTCGCCCAGTGTCCCCGCCTTTCGGAGTTCGTCGGCCAACTCGGTTTCGAGCCGGAGGAGGCCTTCGCCCGATTCAAGATCCGGGTAGACGCCGAGGATGCGTTTTCTCAGATGCACAAGCAGGGCATCGTGGAGCCGCTCTTCCCGGGCCGCCTGTGCGGTACGGCGCACGATACGGTCATAGGTAGTGGCCCCTTCCGCCAGTTCCGCGAGCCCCTTTTCAAGGATCTGCAGCTTCATTCTGCCGTACCGGGGAAGGTAGGGGTCACTCTGAACCGGCTCGACAAAGAGTTCGGAAAAGAGTCCGGGGTCCAGTTCGTCGAAGGCCTCTTTGTTGCCGATAATACTCCGCAGGGCATCTTCCGAAAGGACCGTGCCCCTGATAAACGTGAGCCGGTTTATCGCCGTCGCAGTGTTCTCGTAGCGGTCGAAGTACGTGACGATTTCAGAGAAACGCTCAAGCGGTGTAAAGTCGCCGGTCTTCTTCAGGTGGTCGTCCAGGGCCTTTCCCGTATCCATCATGAGTCGCTCGAACCCCATATCGTGTCTCTGCCGGGTCCGGTGTTTCGTCCGGATCAGGCGGACGATATCCTCGGGCAGGATGTGTCCGTGAAGCGCCGGGTCCCGGAGAAACAGCCCTTCGAGAATCGATCGTGCCCCGCCGAACGACGACGGTTCCCGGCTCACCGGGGCCGACGCCTTACCAAGGACCTGCTCGTCGAGGGTATCCAACAGCACACAGGGGATACCGTGGCGCAGAGCCAGGGTCCGCAAACGGCGAAGCCGGGCCTGGGACCGCTCGGACGAGGCCTCGTCCCTGCCGGCAAGTATGGCGTGGTACTCGTCGACGATCTTCCTGTTCCGCGCCACCCGGTAGAGGGTGTCGATTCGTATGCGCTCGAGCTGATAGGGATCGATGTTCGTCTGAAGGGCACGATCCGCAAGAGCCTTCCGCAACGCGGCATCTTCCATACCGTCGGCTATCGCACGGGCGGCAAAATCGGCGAAACCGCTGTGCAGGCGGTTTCGCAAACGAAAGAGAAAGACCACCACATCGGGTTCGTCCAGGACCTGGAGAATCCCCTGGAGCAGGACCGAATCGGGCATACCCTCGAGGAGTCCGACCCGTTTCAGATGTTTGCCGAGTTTCCTGAGGGTCCGGGCCTGGCGGTCGGCCTTCCGCCCGAGACCTGCCTTTTCGGCAATAAAGAAATAGTAGTTCTCCACCGCGTTTCCGTCCCGGAAAATCCGCTGGTGCGTCTCCGCGCCTTCGATCCGGTCGGTAAAGACGATGCGCCCCTCGTCGTCCTCCACGGCCCCGAAGAGGACGAGTCGGTTGCCTGCGTCGGGAAGGAGAAGGTCTTCCCGGGGCCTCTGCATACCGAACATATACCGGCTGAACCCGCCGCCGG
Organism: uncultured Nitrospirota bacterium; assembly: GCA_964474325.1. GTDB lineage: Bacteria > Nitrospirota > Thermodesulfovibrionia > SZUA-242 > CAYYSS01 > CAYYSS01. Next base: position 1,980 of record CAYYSS010000311.1, on the reverse strand, counting down.
TGGCGTGGTAGCTGATTCCCTCCGGACCCAGGGCGAACTCGTTACCGCGAAAGAAAAACCGTACCCGGTCGGCGGACACTTCGTACGAGAGGACGTGGCTCGGGTGGGCTCCGCCGATGAGGGCGAAGTACTCGATGTACTCGTTGAGACTTCCGTGAAGCCGGAGGTCAGTTACAAAAGACACGCGCCATCCCGGACCTAACCTTCCTGGGATAGATCTGCGTCATCCTCGATCACCCACTCATACGTTATCTCGGCGTTTCCCCCCAGGGTAGCCGCAACGGAACAGTATTTCTTCATGGACAGATCGGCGGCCCGTTTGACCGCCGCCTCGGTCACGCCCCGGCCCCGCACCCGGTACACTACGTTGATCTTCGTGTACCGCATGGGGTGTTCTTCGGCCTTTTCTCCGTGGACTTCAACGGAAAAACCCGATACCGTCTGACGTTTCTTCCTGAGTATGGAGATCACATCCATGCCCGTACACCCCCCAAGGCCCACAAGGAGCATCTCCATAGGGCTCGGCGCCGCCGCGTGCCCCCCCACGCTTTTCGGCGCATCCATGACCACGGTATGGCCCGAACCGGTTTCGGCTACAAACTGCATATCGGCGACAAGGGTTACTACAGCGTCAGGCATCGGCATCCTCCAGATAACGCATAATACGGTGTGCTCAACGGGAAATGTACCGGAATTGGATCTTTTAGCATACCACAGGGCGAAACCCGCCGAAAGGGTTCCGCCGGGCCGTGATAGCCCCGGCCTTCAACACCCTCGCGGGGATACCCGGGTTCTCCCCGCGCCCCCAGCAGACGGCCATGGCAGAGGCGGTGGACGGGGCACTGCGGGCCGGAGCGGTTCTCCTGTGCGAAGCCCCCACGGGAATCGGAAAAAGCCTCGCCTACGTAATCCCCACGACCGCCTGGCTCGCCGAGGATCCCGACCGGCGCACGGTGGTCGCCACCTACACGAAGGCCCTCCAGCGCCAGATCGCGGAAAAGGATATTCCCATTGCCCTCCAGGTCCTCGGCGTGGATATTTCCTGTGCGGTGGCCGTGGGCGGCGAAAACTATATCTGTCTCCGGAGACTCCGCCAGGGACGCCAGCTCAAGCTTTTCGACGGTATCGACGGGCAGAACGGAGCGGGCCTTCACGCCTGGGCCCTCGAGACCCGGACGGGTCTTCGGTCGGAAATCGCCGTATCCGACGAACTCTGGCGGGAGGTCTGCCGACAGGCCGATCTCTGTTTCGGCCGGGACTGCCGGTATCGGGACCGTTGCCGGTTCCTGGCGGCCCGCAGCCGCGAAGGCCGTGCGTCCCTTATCGTATCGAACCACCACCTCCTGTTTTCCGACTGGCGGGCGGGAGGCGGAGTACTTCCCCCCTATCAGACCGCCGTTCTGGACGAGGCCCACCGGATCGAGTCCGTAGCCCGGGATATTCTTACCCGGGAGGTCTCCCCGAGAAGGGTATCGGCGGCGTTGAACCCCCTGCTGACGGAAGACGGCAGGCGTGGACTGGTTCGGCGGATCGCTGATCCGGAATCGGCCGCGTATCGCGACGCGGCCGGGCTTATCCGCAACCTGCGGGACAGCTTTCTCAGGTGGTTTGCTACGGTTGCGGAGAGTTTTCCCGGTCCCGAAACGTACCGACTGAGTGCATCCACTGAGCTTCCGGCGCCGCCCGAAGAGGAAATGCTTCGCCTGGCGGGCGCCCTTGAAGACCTCCCGGTCCGGAGCGAAGAGGGAGAACGGGAACGCGAGACGGCTGCGGGGCGCATCAGGGAGCTGGGCGACGAAATCGCCGAGACCCTGGACGGCTACGCGGCGGGGCTCGTACGGTGGATAGAGCACGGCACGGACGGCCCCCGGATCCAGTCCGCCCCGTTGGACGTGGGAACTACCCGGGGGGGGGCATATTTCCCGGGACTGCAGTCGGCCACCCTTACCTCAGCAACCCTTGCCCCGGGGGGCTCGTTTT
>CAYYSS010000310.1:0-3807 GCA_964474325.1 uncultured Nitrospirota bacterium | reverse complement strand
CATGACATCAAAAACCCCATGACCACCATCAAGGGCTTTGCGGGGCTTCTCGGGGATATGGAGTTCACGCCTGAAGAACGCAAGGAATACAGCACCATGATCATGGGAGAAGTGGACCGCCTGGTGGGTATGATCGAGGATCTCCTGGCCTTCGCCCGGGGGTCGAAAACCCGGTTGGAGATCGCCCCCACGGGTATGGCGGCCTATCTTCGGGATGTAGCCGCACTCCTCTCGGCCGACATGGAGACGCGGAACGTCCGGGTTGAGCTGTCCCTGGATTCCCACTCCTTTGTGGGCATCGATCCCGGGAAATTCAAGCGGGTTATCTTCAACATCGCGGGGAACGCCCGGGAGGCCATGCACGAGGGAGGCCGTTTTCTCCTGTTCGTCCGGGACGACGGCGACCACGTGGAGGTCGTGATGGCCGATTCCGGACCGGGCATCCCGGAGGAGCTTCTTGAGAACGTTTTCGAACCGTTCGTAACACGGGGCAAGAAGGCCGGAACGGGCCTTGGCCTCGCCGTAACGAAAAAGATCATCGAAGAGCACGGGGGGACCATCGAAGCCCGGAACGGACCCTACACGGGTATCCCGGGTTTCAGCGGCGCCAACTTCATCATACGGCTCCCGACGATCGACCCGCAGACCTTCGTGCCGGCCGAGTGACGACGGCTTAACAAAGCGCCGGAAAGGGGAAATTTATGGATGTTGTAAGCGAAGCGCTGGTGGCGAGCGGCTTGATAACGGCCGAGCGCATCCAGGAACTACGGAGCGAGACGGGGGGGCGGGGACTGATCGCCCGGCTGCTTGACACGCAAGCCGTCAGCGACGAGGATCTTGCGAACCTGTATGCACGGCGTTTCCGCGTGTCGCGGGGAGATCCGTCGAACATTGAGCCTGAGGCGCTGGCGGGGTTTTCCGAGAGACTTGCGATGAAATACGTGTGCATCCCTTTTCATCGCCTCGGCAACCGCCTCTCGGTTGCAATGGTGGATCCTCTGGATTTCGAAGCGATCCAGGATATTTCCTTCGCCACCGGGTGCACCGCCATCCCTCACGTCGCGCCCCGGAACGAGATCCTCGCGGCCATCAACGCCTGTTTTCACATGAGCACCGAGCTGACGACGGTCCTGAATTCCGCGGAGGCCGAGGCCGGGGACCTGGAACTCGTCTCCCCGGGCGACGAAGGCGACGTGACCATCACCTCCGCCTTCGAAACGGGCGGCCGCATGGAGCTGGGCGACGATTCTCTTTCGGCGCCGGCCATCAAGATGGTCAACCTCTTTCTGAAGGAGGCCTTCCGGCAGAGGGCAAGCGATGTTCACATCGAACCCGGTCAGAAGACGGTCGAAGTCCGGTTCCGGATCGACGGGGTCCTCAGGACGTACAGCCAGTTCCCGAAGTGGATGCACGCCGCGGTGGTCTCCCGGATCAAGATCATGGCGAAACTCGATATCAGCAATCGGCGCACCCCCCAGGACGGCGGCCTCAAGGTAAAGATCGGCGACCGTTCCCTTGATCTTCGGGTCTCCACCCTGCCCACGCACCTCGGAGAGAAGGCCGTTGTGCGCCTCCTGAACCCGGACGATACCCGTATGACGCTGGAGGATACGGGCATGGACGACAAGGATCTTCAGACCTTCCGACGGCTGGTAACCGCACCCCAGGGGATCATGCTCGTGACGGGTCCCACGGGAAGCGGAAAGACCACGACACTCCACGGGGCGCTCACGGAAATCAACACGGGCGCAAACAATATCATTACGGTGGAAGATCCGGTGGAGTACGAACTCGAGGGCATCACCCAGGTCCAGGTAAACGAACGGGCGGGGCTGACCTTCGCCAACACCCTTCGTTCCATCCTGCGCCAGGATCCCGACGTGGTGATGGTGGGAGAGATCCGGGATCTGGAAACAGCGGAAATCGCCCTCAAAGCCGCGATGACCGGGCACCTGGTCCTGAGCACGTTGCACACCAACGACACGGCTTCCACCATTACCCGTTTGGTTGAGATGGGAGTGGAACCCTATCTGCTCGCGTCCTCGGTCCTCGGTGTCATGGCCCAGCGCCTCGTACGCGTCAACTGCGAGCACTGCGTCGCCGAATACACACCCGACCCGGCCCTGCTGGACAGGTTCCCCGGCATCCGCCGGGACGCCAGGTTTTTCCGCGGGCAGGGTTGCGAGCGGTGCGGCGAAACGGGGTTCCGGGGCCGCATGGCCGTCACGGAGGTCATGCCCCTTTCCCCGGCCGTCCGGAACCTCATCGCCAACAAGGCCACGGATGCGGAACTGAAGACCAAGGCCCAGTCGGAAGGCATGCGGACGCTCTACGATTCGGCCATGGAGAAGGTCTATCGGGGCGCAACGACACTGGAGGAAGTGCTCCGCGTCGTTTCGGTGGATGCACCCGAGGGGCGGGAATGCACGGTCTGCGGACAGGACCATACCGGCGATGCATGCTCGTCCTGCGGCGACGACGCGGAACTGGCCTGCCCCCGGTGCGGCTACGGTCTGGAAGTCGATTGGGCCTTCTGCCCCCGTTGTGCCGCGCGGTCCCCCGTTCCGGCTTTGCCCGCGTCCACGACGAAGCCTCGCGTCCTGGTGGTGGACGACGAAGAGGGCATCCGGAAAATGGTATCGCTTGCCCTCCGTCAGCTCGACGTCGAGATCCATACGGCGGGGAACGGAAAGCAGGCCCTGGGTCTTGCCGAGACACTACAACCCCATTTGGTCATAACGGACGTGAATATGCCCATCATGAACGGGTTTGAACTCGTTGAGGCGTTACGGAAAAAGATCGCCACCATGTTTATCCCCATTATTATCCTCTCGTCCAGGGACAGTGCGGAGGACAAACTGACCGGTTTCACCTTCGGTACGGACGACTACATTACGAAACCGTTCGACTACGCGGAATTGCAGGCCCGGGTCCGGCGGTTGCTGGAGCGTTCCTACGGGCAATGACGTCCGATGATTACTACGCCGTCCTGGGTGTCGGACCCGAAGCGGATGCGGCTGCAATCCGCAGGGCGTATCTCAGCCTTGCCCGGACCGTTCACCCGGACCACGCCGCCGCACCCGGAAGCGCGGAGCGCATGGCGCTGATCAACGAGGCGTACGCCGTTCTTGGGCATCCGGGGAGACGTATCGCGTACGACCGCAAGCGGAAACGCCGCCCGGAAACGGGACGGTCCGCCACGGACGTGCCGCCCGGAGAACCGGAAACCGCCTATGCGTTTTCGCCTGCGGCCGTTGTGGAGCGCTACCGGGGGATTCCGGAAGAGGTCAATCTCACCCCGGTCTCCGTCGCGGAGTTTCACGCGGCCTATCACGGCCGGCGGCGCCTCCGGCACTACTATCTTTTCATCGATTTTCCCACTGATCTTCGCGCGTTCAGCTACGGGTCCTGCGTGGGACGCATCCGGCGCGCCATGAACGATCTCCGTGCGGCGAATGCGGCGGGTGGGAACCCCGCCCGAGGACTGGGCGCGGGCTTTACGGGGGCATTGGTTTCACAGGAGATCCACTGTATCCTGGTGGCCGGCCGGCCGGCGGCGCCCCGGGAGGTGCAGGCATGGGGGCGCCCCCCGGACAACGTTCGGATGGTACTCTTTGACTATCTGTCGGGACGCTTGACGCCCCTTGAGAGCCGGGGATGACGTGTTGCGATGGTCTCGGGGGGGGGGGGGGGGGGGGGGGGGGGGGGAAAGGGGGGCGTTGGGGGGGGGTGCGAGGGCCGCTGGGGGGGTGCGTGGGGGGAGGGGGGGGGGAAAAGAAATAAATGGGTGGGGGGGTGGAGATCAGC
>CAYYSS010000309.1:0-3817 GCA_964474325.1 uncultured Nitrospirota bacterium | reverse complement strand
GAGGCGGGGATAGGGGTTTTATCGGCCTTGACACGGGGCACTCTAATGGGTGACCGCCTATCAGGTTCCTCGGTTGTGCCAGGGGGCTCTTGATTGCGCCATAGATCAGAACAGCCGATGCACCGAATGAACCGATGATCATCACGAGATCCGTGGTCTCAAGGAGAGAGGCGTGAATTGCGCCGACCGCGGCGATCCCGAGGAAGGATCCTATCCAGGACCAGCCGATTTCGGCAAGGCTGACCGCGGGGGGGCTCTGGGTGGAACCTTTCATCTTCCTGCAGTAGGCCGGGATGTTCATGCTTTTCGCTCCAGGGTATGCTGCAGCAGTGATGTCACCACGTCAGTACGTGAGACGATACCGATCAGTTTGCCGTCTTTCCCGACGACGGGGACACGGTTGATTTTTTTCTCCGTGAAAAGCGTCGCAATTTCCATAACGGTTGTTTCGCTTTCGACGGTCAGCGCCGGGGAGGACATGAGATCCCGTGCGTGTTGTGCCCGAACGGAGACGGCAACACATCCTTTCCCCTTGAGACACTCGGCCACGACGCCCATGAAGCTTTTGGATGTTCCGCCGCCCATCCGGGCAAGGAAATCCTTTTCGGAGATAACACCACCCACGGTACCGCTTTCGGTGACCACGGGAACTCCGGATACGCCGTGTTCCGCCATGATGCCGGCTACCTTTTTGAGACTCATGTCAGCCGGAACGGAGAGCACATCGGCAGTCATGATGTCCTTTGCCGTCAGGGAAGACGTAATGCGCTGGAAGGCGCGGTGATATGCCAAACGGTAGATTTCTCTGAAGTCCTCCGGAGTGACATCGATATACCCCTCGATCGCCTTCATTGCCTCGAAGATATCGGCATCCGCGAAATCCAGGTTCGACAGGAACTCATGCTCCGGTGAGTTTTTCACTGGCATTCTCCAATTTTTTCGTACGCCTCGCCGACCAGGCGGGCAATCGGCGCCGATCGCACCGTTTCATGGTCGTAGATCCGCACGGTTCCGGGATCCCCGCTAAGGGGTTTGAGTCGGCCGCAAAGATCTCTCAGGTCGAGTTCTCCAATTGCCCATATTGTTTGTCCGACAATATCGTCATCCGCAGACATGAGAAAACCCCCCAATCCCGAGATCGCACTCTTCATCTGGTTTCGATCCACTTGTCCGATTCTGCATACGGCCCAGACATATCCCTGGCAGGTCACCCGGTCGTTGCGAAACCGCTTAAGCAGAAGGGCGATCTTGCCCCTCGACTCCGGAAGGTTTCGACCTATTTCGCCGAGGCCTTCGGCGACGCCCCAGCAGCTCATTGTATCGCCGAATGAGCAAAAAAGCCGATACCACTTCGTTCGAATACATTCCGGTTTCAAGCGGGTTACCTCTCCAAGGACCTTTGCACCGAGAAAACGGGTTTCCATATCTTCATCGTAGAGGAGAGCGAGAATGTGCCGGAATTTCTTCGTGCCCTTCAGGAATTCACTGACAAGGGTATCCCTTTTATTGGCGAATGTCCGTGCGGAAGTTTGGTCGACTGCATTATTCCGGCTATCGTCCGGCGACATGGCACCCTCACACGACACGTGATCCCTTCTATCATTACTTATACAGGAAAACCCTGACGGTTTTTATGATGTGGCTCATAGAAATTCCGCCTCCCTTCTCCCCCTGCGCCTCCGGCAATCTGCTGGTTGCTAGGGGATAGGCGAGGGGCTATGGGCTATAGGCGATAGGGAACGGCCAACTGCCGACCGCCAACTGCCAACATGTTTCCCCTTCTTCCTTCTTTTACAAGGTCATCAATGTCGGGTTTTTCAGAATCCGTGTCTGCCGGGCCCGCCCCGTTTGCCGAAACCCGGCCCGAAACCCGGCCCGAAACCCGGTCCGGGGTCCATCAGGGAGTGGAGTTTCTTCGCCCGCTCCTGCTGTTCCGGTGTGAGCAGAGAGAAGATCTCGTGTTTCACCCGGGCGTGTGAGACCATTAATTCCGTTTTGATCTCTGCCTGGGCCGACGCGAGTGCGCGGAACGCGGTCTCGTTAAACTTTTCCGGCACCATGGCGTCCCTGAGGGCCCTGCGCCCTTCCATCATCTTCTTCATGAGGGGGGTTGTGCGTTCGCGCTCTGCGTCAACGATACCCCGGATCTTTTCCTGTTGTTCGGTGTTGAGACCGAGGATCTCCGCCATCATGTCGAGCCGCCGTTCCATGCGGTGCAGTCCCCGCCCGCGGCAGTCTCCGCATGGGGCCACTGCGGGGTCCAGGGCGTCGTCAGGTGCGGCCGATAGTGCGGGGCCCGCATACAGGCCTCCGCCGACGACGAGAATGGTGACTAAAGCGATCGATTGCGACAGTCTTTTCATGGTTCGTTCTCCTTTCATATTCTCCGGACCCCGTGGAATGTTTTACCCCGCCGGGGCCGGAAGGGTTGCCTACGATAAGATTAGTCTCCGAACGTGCACGAAATAGGGAGGAAATAAGGAAATTCGCCGGAGAGGGGCGAAAAGTCTGGTATTGGCGGGAGTACCTGTGATAGATGTTATAGGAGCAGTGCGGGTTTCCGCGCTACGGAGATCGGATGAAATTCAGCATTAAATACAAACTCTTCCTGGTTATGCTGGCCGTGTCGTGTGTCCTGGTGGCGACCATGGCCCTGTTCGTCCGCTGGAGTTTTCACCAGGGCTTTTTCCGCTACGTAAACCGGGTCGAATCCCAGCGGCTCGAGTTCGTCGCCGAGTATCTGGAACGCGCCTACGGCGACTACGGCGGCTGGGAATTTCTTCGGGACGATCCACGGCGGTGGCGGCGACTGCTTCGATTTTCCCGGTTCGGTCCCGGCGGCGCCGCCGACCGGGGCCGACCGTCAGCCCCGGGGATGATGCGCCCCGGCGGAGACGGGCGTGGGTTACCGCGACACGGCCGTGGCGGCCCGCCGGGACCGCCCCTTCCGCCCCCGGGGGCTGCGGCGCCCTTTCCCCTGCGGGTCGTTCTTCTGGATGCCCAGAAAGACATCCTTTTCGGCCCGCCGGTCCGGCCCGCTGATCTGCGTCTGCGGCCGATAGAATATAACGACGCCGTTGTAGGGTTTCTGGGTGTCGTCCCGCCGAAGATATTGTCCGATACCCACCAGGTGAAATTTTTCGAGGAGCAGAAAAGGGCCTTTCGATTGATTGCCCTCATAATGATTGCGGCGGCTGCGGCCCTTTCACTCCCTCTGGCCTACAGTCTGGTCCGGCGCGTGCGGGCGATCGCGACGGCCACCCATCGCCTTTCGTCGGGCCGCTACGACACCCGCATCCCCGTGAAGTCTTCCGACGAACTCGGCGGGCTCGCGCGGGATTTCAACAATCTCGCCCTGACCCTCGAAAAAAACGAGCAGGTCCGTCGGCAATGGGTTGCGGATATCTCCCACGAACTGCGCACGCCGATCACCCTTCTTCGGAGCGAGATTGAGGCGCTCCAGGACGGGGTCCGCGTTCTCGGGCCCGACACGCTTGACTCCCTTCACGGGGACGTAACACGGCTTGAACGACTGGTAAACGACCTCTACGAACTCTCGCTTTCGGATATCGGCGCCCTTGACTACCGAAAAGAGTCGCTGGATCTCGGCGCCGTGCTCGACGCGGCAGTGGAGCAGTACCGGGACGCCTTTCGGGAGAAGGATATTGATGTGGCCGTGGATTGTACACGGGCCGCCGATACGACGATGTTCGGGGATTCGGAGCGTCTTCACCAGCTCTTCGTCAATCTGCTGGAAAACTCCCTCCGGTATACGGATGTGGGGGGACGGCTTGAGGTCCGGGTGGAGTCGGCACCC
>CAYYSS010000308.1:0-3823 GCA_964474325.1 uncultured Nitrospirota bacterium | reverse complement strand
GCCTGGGGTTGTGTAGGAGCGTGGTTGCCAATATCATCAATGAGGTAGGGGGTTCCCCGGCCCGGAATTTCTCGTACGGACAGTTCGAGGGAGTGTCGAAACTCGGCGGCGAGACGGAGGCCGAACTGGAAAAGGAGCGGGGCGGCGAGCCTACCCACGGGTGCCACCGGGGATGCGTGATCCGGTGCTCGGGGATCTATCACGACATGAGCGGCAAATATCTGACAAAACAACCGGAATACGAGACGGTTTGGGCCCACGGGGGCAATTGCGGTATTGACGATATGGACGCCATTGCCCGGATGGATTTTCTCGACGACAACTACGGGATCGATACCATCGAAATGGGTGCCACGATCGCCGTGGCCATGGAAGCCGGGCTTGCCGAGTTCGGCGACGCCGAAGCCGCGATCAACTTTATCGAAGAGGTGGGCAAGGGGACGCATCTCGGCCGGATTCTCGGCGGCGGAGCGGCGGCTACCGGCAAGGCCTTCGGCGTTGAGCGGGTGCCGGTGGTGAAGGGCCAGGCCCTTCCGGCCTACGACCCCCGGGCGGTCCACGGTATCGGCGTAACGTACGCTACCAGTACCATGGGGGCGGACCACACGGCCGGATACGCCGTCGCGCAGAACGTGCTCAAGGTGGGGGGTGACGTGGATCCCCTGAAGGCCGAAGGGCAGATAGAGATCTCCCGGAACCTTCAGATAGCAACGGCGGCGATTGATTCCACGGGCATGTGCCTTTTCATCGCCTTTGCCGTGCTGGATCAGCCCGAGACGTTTCAGGCGCTGATCGATATCATCAACGCCTGTTACGGTCTGGAACTCACGGCCGACGACATTACGGCACTCGGAAAACAGATTCTCACCATGGAACGGGATTTCAACGCCCGGGCCGGGTTCACGAAGGCCCAGGACCGTCTTCCCGCGTTCTTCAAGAACGAGGCTCTGGCGCCCCACAACGTGACATTCACCGTAACGGACGAGGATCTCGATAAAGTCTTTAACTGGTAAGACGAAAGCGCCCGATAGAGGAGCCCCGGCGCTCCCCTATCGGGTAGGCCTTCCAGTGACATCAAACCCGTGGCCGTGCGTAATTTTTTGATCCCACCGGCCCCTTTCGCGGGAACTTTTTTGCAACAACAGGGTAGAGTTTCTTGAAAAATCCACAAACTATTACTGTCTCTCCCGATGAGGTGGAGACATTCTATACGGTATTTCAAGGCGGCTTTTCCGTCGACACCCGGGCCGGACGCACGATCACGGATTTTCTCTGCGAAGATATCGGTGTCCTGCCGGAATACGTCTCGGACCGGCTCCAGGTCATTTTTCTCAACGGAAAACCTGTGGACGATCCGGCCCGGGCCACGCTTCGCGGTGGATCTCGGCTTTCCCTGTCGGCGGCGGCACCGGGTCTTGTGGGGGTTACGCTCAAAAAAGGAAGCATTCTCGCGTCCTTCCGTGCCGCTATATCCCATAGAGAGGAGGCCGGATCAGCCGAAGGAGACGCGATAACGATCAGGGTAAAACTCTTTAACCTTACCGCCCGGGATCTGGGTGAGGCGTTTCTCCGACACGGAATCGAAACACGGCGGGATCTTCTTCCAAAGGCTCTGCCGTACCAGGGAGAAAACGGGGGAGAGTGCAACAAGGAAGAACGGGTGCGGCTCGTTCTGCGTTCCCCCTGACCCTTCCCCGTCACCCTCCGGCGATAGGAGGAAACAAGGCAAGCGTATCGCCGTCTCGAAGGATATGATCCAGTGGGACGTGGACGTTGTTTACGATACGCAAGTGACAGATGTTTTCGGGTATTTTGAGATCGGCAATAACCTCACCGACCGAGGTCCCGGGCTCGATTTCCTTTTCCGATATTTCCGAACCGTATTTCTTTAAGGTTGCGAAAAGTTTCAGCGTAATCGTCATACTATAAGTATACGCATCTCTGGGCAGGCTGGCGGAACGAAATGGAAAATCTTTTCCCACGAAAGTTATTCGTTGAGGTTACGAACCGCTGTAACCTGGCCTGCAGCATGTGCGTGCGTCAGAGTGCGGACGGAGTTTTGTGTGAGGGCGATATTTCGCAGAACACCTTTGCCCGGCTCGAGCCCGCGTTTCCGGGCCTGGACGCGCTCATCCTTAACGGCATCGGCGAACCTCTTTTAAACACGGAACTGGAAGACTATATCCAACGGGCCCGGAGGCTCATGCCGGCCGACGGATGGATCGGTTTCCAGTCAAACGGTCTGCTTCTTACGGAGGACCGGGCGCGGTCCCTGGTTTCAGCGGGGCTCGACAGGATCTGCCTTTCGATTGACGCGATCTCGGACGAGACATTTCGGCTGACGAGGCAGGGGGGAGAGGTTCGGGACGTCGCGAACGCCCTTCGATCGCTGCAGGCTGTCGGAAATCGGGGTTTGGACGTAGGCGTGGAGGTCGTACTTACCCGCGATAACGTACACGAACTCCCCGAGACGATTCGCTGGGCGGGAGAACGGGGCGCGGGGTTTGCTATCGTAAGCCAGCTTATGCCCTACGACAGGTCCGATGTCGATAACGCGGCTTACGACACGAACACGGCGGACGCCGTTGAGATCTACGAGCGGTTCAGGCGACGGGGGGAGGCCCGTGGAGTCCTGTTCGCCGATTACCGGGATTGTTATATGAAGGTCCATAAGAGCGAACGTGAGCAGGTCCTAGTCGATACGGTCGAAGAAATGAAACGCGAAGCGGTTTTACGGGGCGTTGCCCTCAACGTCGACCGGCTCATGGGCAGGAACGACGCGTGGTTTCGGAATATCGAGGATATATTCCGCCGGGCACGGCACGTAGCGGAACAGTTGGGAATGGAGCTTACACTCCCGGAGATTGCTCCGAAAAACACACGGCGATGCGAATTCGTCGAGGCCGACGGGGCGTTTATTTCGTGGGATGGGTACGTGCACCCTTGTTATTTCCTCTGGCACCGGTACCGGTGTTATATAGGGGGGTTGGAAAAACGGGTGCGCCCGTGGGCCTTCGGCTCTCTCGCCGACCGGGACCTGGCGGAAATCTGGGGAGATCGGGCACTGACGATATTCCGTGACGAAGTGCGCCGGTACGCATTTCCCTTCTGTTACGACTGCAGCTTCGCTCTGTGTAATTATATGGACGGCGAAGAGTTCGAAAACGACTGCTATGCGGGGCAGGTGCCCTGCGGCGCATGTCTCTGGTGTACGGGACTATTCCATTGCCTGAACTGAGTGCGACGGGACCTGCCGACCGCTAACTGTCCCCTTCTTACCTCTCACTGCCGACTTCCGCCGAAGGCGGGTGCGTAGTACGGGTTTCGCCGAAGAACTCGAGAAAGTCCTGGATCCGGCGTTGATCGGAGTCGCTGAGCCGCGTGAACCGGACACCCATGCCGTGGCGTTCCTTACCCCAGACCGTCATCCCCTCACCCACGACGGGGTCTTCGGAGTCAATTCCGGGGAAATGAAACGTGAACGAAATGGGGGTTTCCGGCTCCAGCGGTTCGGTGCAGGCCACGAACATGCCGCCCCGGCTCATATTGGTGATGCGGGCCGTAAGGGGGGGGCCGGCGCTCTCGTAATCCACGCCGATAATAACGGGTATCCGGAAATAACTTCTACGGCTCTGCTGTTCGCTCAAAATCACCCCTCGCGGCAAGAAGACCTGTTACGACTTTGGTATCACGAATCGTCGGGTTGTGTCAACCTTACAGTGGCATACATTCGGGGCCGGCGGCCTCAAGAAAATACGCACGGCCACAATTGGGAGTTCTATGTTCGATGTTCTATGTTCGACGTTCAAACCCAAAACCTTGA